>CAZYUW010000168.1:0-5799 GCA_964650685.1 uncultured Nitratifractor sp. | reverse complement strand
GCTCCTCCTCCCAGCGCTCCTGCCACTTGCTTTCTATGTCTTTTGGGCTGTAACTCATTTTTACTCCGTCCAGTCAGTGTAATTTTATTGCCTGTATTTTGAACTATATTTATATCTGTATGAAAGCCGGGCTGCTGCTGTCTTGTCAATGGTTGAATTATGAAATTTACAGAACGCCACTTTCCTGAAAACCTATGAATTGTATCAAAAATTGACTCATACGCAGTTTTTAAACATTAACAAATGTATATTTGGACTTCAATTGAATATCACATTTATACATTCAAAAGAAATTTTCTACTAAAATAAATCTACTTAATAAAAGGAGCTGTATCTTGGCATTAGCTTTGGCCCGCAAATATCGTCCTTCATCTTTTTCGGACCTGGTTGGACAGGATACGGTGTCCCAGACATTGTCTTTGGCGCTTGACGGTGACCGCCTGTCACATGCATACCTCTTTTCAGGTTTGAGAGGAAGTGGAAAAACATCTACCGCCCGTATTTTCTCAAAAGCCCTTCTTTGCGAAAAAGGGCCCACCTCCCAACCTTGCGACAAGTGCCCAAACTGCATAATGGCAAACGAAAACAGGCATATGGACATCATTGAGATGGATGCCGCCTCCAACAGAGGAATCGACGATATCAAGGAACTCATCGAACACACCAAATACAAACCCGGCAGCGGTCGATTCAAGATTTTCATCATCGATGAAGTCCATATGCTTACCACTCAGGCTTTTAACGCTCTGCTGAAAACTCTTGAAGAGCCTCCGGACTTCGTCAAGTTTATTCTGGCTACAACAGATCCCCTGAAGCTTCCCGCCACTATACTCTCCAGAACACAACATTTCAGATTCAAAAAGATCCCTCAAAGGATCGTAATGAATCATCTGCAACATATTTTGAATCTCGAAAACATCCAGTATGATAAAGATGCCCTTGAGATAATAGCACGCAGTGGTGCCGGAAGTCTTAGAGACTCGTTGACACTGTTAGACCAGGCTATCGTATACTCTGATGGAACTGTAGATATAGGAACGGTAACAAATATGCTGGGTATAATTGAACCGTCCATATTGCACAGGCTGTTTGAAAATATTTTGGAAAAAAATATATCCGAAATTCTAAACTTTATCTCGGCCGCTTCGGAATATGAAACAGAAATGGTGATCGATGAAATGATACGCCATCTCAAAGACATGTTCCTCAAAAAAGACAACTATCTAAAACCACTTATTTACGATAGATTTTTTAGAATTCTATCCGAATCCAAAGAGCTGCTCTCTATAGCGGCAGATGGCGAATTTGTTTTGTCATTGACACTTTTCAAGATGATAGAGGCACTCTCTATCAAAGAGATTGATGAGACGATAAAAACACTCGAAAAAGAGTTATCAGATATAAGTATTGCACCAAAAACCAAAATACCGAGTAGTGTGGATAAGAAGAAAAACAGGGAAAGTTCGCCGAAGCCAGGACATATCGATTCTCAAAATCAACAGCAAGACGAGGTAAAACACAACGACGAAAATCTATCGATCAAATTCAGACTTCTTACGGAAAAACTTTACGACAGAAACTATGATCTGGGAAAAATATTCGAACAAAACATCAAACCCATTGAGTACAAAGATTCCAAACTGAAATGGGAATCCTGCGCTTCGAACGACGACAAAAAATTTCTAATGGACAACTGGGGCCTGATACGCACATTCGTGCAAAGCGTTTTTGGTATCGACACAACGATATTGAATACGAAATGCTCCAAGGATGACAATGGCAAGGAGACAAAAACAGCTGAGAGTCTAAATGATGAACGCGATATACCTGAAAATACGACAACATACGGCACTATGGAGACGGCGCAGAATATGAACAGCGATAGCGAAGAACCGGACAACATCATAGAGAACGATCCTTCCGCCATATTGAATGAGCCCATGGTAAAGGAGGCTATCGAACTGTTCAGTCCCAAAACGGTCAGAGTAAAGCAAAAAAGCTGAAACTTATTTTATCAGCTCTTCGATGGAAATTTTGCCTTTTTTTCTATGGGTTTTGCAATATTCTACAATCATGCCGTGTGATCTCGCGTATATTTGCGCTGGACTATTCAGCCCCGGAAACAGTTTTTTGCATTTCGCTTTCAGCCCATTAAGCATCCACTCCTGAAGCTCGTTATAACTCTCAAAATAGTATCCAAATTCCAAAAGCAGTCTGGCGGTATAGCTGTCCACAACAAAAAACTCTTTATAACAGGCATAATTGAGTATCGAATCGGCTGTTTCAAACCCTATACCGTGCCTGCCCAAAAGCCACTCTCTCGTGCAGTCTCTTTTGAACAGTTGAAAATCCCCAAATTCAGACAGCATATCTCTGGAAAATCGAATAAGATATTTCGATTTATTCTTGAAAAAACCGCTGGGGCGTATCATATCGTACAGATCCGACTCTTCGAGTAGAGCAAACTTCTCGGGTGACAAAAGAGCATTCCGCCTAAGACTGTTTAGCGATTTCTCTACTCTCTCCCAGGAGCTGTTCTGTGTCAGTACAGCTCCCACTACAACTTCAAAACTTCCGCTGTTTGGCCACCACCAGGGATCTCTTTCGCTCTTGTCATATCCTTTGTTCAGGAGCATTGACAGCAGCTCAAAACTACTGCTTATCATTTTTACAAGGTTTGAATTCAGGATTTACCGGCAAAAGGCAGAATCGCGCTTGCCCATGTCAATCCGCCACCAAATGTATCCAGCAACATCAGATCCCCATACTTCAGAGCTCCAGACTCATAAATATCGTTTATGGCCATAGGTATGGAAGCGGCGGATGTGTTTCCGTATTTATCAACGGTCAAAACTATCTGATCTTCTCTCATCTTCAAAGCATCTCCCACGGCCTTTATGATCCTGTAGTTGGCCTGATGAGGCACGAAAAATTTAATATCGTCTGAATCGATTTCGTTTTTGGAAAGAATATCCTTTACATCTTTGGTCAGAGTCTTGACCGCCAATTTGAATGTTTCATTGCCTCTCATTTTGACATACTGCAAACCCTGATCTATAACCTCATGAGATGCGGGATGAACACTGCCGGGAGCCGGCGTGACAAGAAAATCGGCATAAGCTCCATCAGCGCTTGCATGGATATCTATAATGCCTTCATCTTTTTTTTCGCTTGCCGAAATGATACTCGCACCTGCCCCGTCACCAAAAAGTATACATGTACTCCTGTCGCTGTAATCCACTATGGAGCTAAACTTTTCCGCGCCTATGAGAAGAACATTTTTTTTCATAGACGACTCGATAAATGCTTTGGCGATACTGAGCCCATAGACAAAACCACTGCAGGCCGCCGATATGTCGAAAGCCTGCACATTTTTTATACCAAGCTTTTCCGATACAATACAGGCAGTGGAGGGCATATTGAAATAATCCGGCGTAACAGTAGCGCAAAGCACCAGATCGATCTCCGCTTTGTCTATGCCAGCTCTAGCTATCGCTTCCCTTGCAGCAAACAGTGCCATATCGCTTGTAGATTCATCATCATCGGCAATATGTCTCTCTCGGATACCTGTGCGCTTCACTATCCACTCATCACTTGTATCGACCATCTTTTCGAAATCGGCATTGCTCAAGACTTTCTCTGGTACATACGCACCGATCGAGCGCATCGACGCAAAGATATTTCCAGCTTCAGACATTGTACTCCTTATCTGCTTTCGGTGTACACCCTTTAATTAAAAAGGAATTGTCAATTCTACCACAAAGAGGCTTGCTCCCTTTAATACCATTACTGGTTGCTTTTGGTTATCAACTCTTCGATTTTGCCATTGACATCGGATCTACAATAGTTTATCGCCTGCAATATGGCATTCTTTATGGCTTTGGCATTGCTGCTTCCATGACTTACAATCGCACATCCATCAATACCCAGGAGAGGCGCGCCACCATATTCGGCATAGTCCACCTGTTTCTTCAATCTGGCAAAAACCTTTTTTTTCATAAGCAAAGCGCCTATTTTTGCCGGAAGCGATTTTCTGATCTCCTGCTTCATTAAAGTAAATATAGCGGATGCCACCCCTTCACTCGTTTTTAAAAGAATATTACCGGTAAATCCATCCGTAACGACTACATCGACATTACCGTTAAATATATCTCTTCCCTCCACATTTCCTACAAAGCCTGGTATTTTGTCGAGTAAAGAAAAAGCCTCTTTTGTCAACTCGTTACCCTTGGAGTCCTCTTCCCCGTTAGAGAGCAAACCTATGCGCGGATTTTTGATACCCATCACTTCCAAAGTGTATGCTTCGCCCATAGCGCCAAACTCATAAAGATTCCGGGCTTTGCACTCGACTACCGCCCCTACATCAAGGACCAATGTTTTTCCGTTTGCAGTGTTCGGCATAAGGGTAGCCAGGGCGGGTTTGGAAATATGTGGCAATCTGCCTATCCTCAAGGTGGCAAGAGTCATCGTAGCACCGCTGTGGCCCGCGGAAACCACTCCGTCGGCCTCTTTGTTTCTGACCAGATCTACAGCTTTGTATATGGAAGACTCTTTTCTTTTGAGAGCATTGGTAGCCTGCTCGTGCATATCTATTACATCGGAACTTTCAACTATACGCACTTTTTCCAGATAATATTCCGGCATATACGACAAAATGTCATCTTTTCTGCCTACAAGAACCGGTTCGAACCTGTAGGCATCCATCGCCTGGATACATCCCTCTATTATGGGCTCTGGGCCGAAATCTCCGCCCATTGTGTCTATAGCCACACGGACAGTTGCGTTACTAAAAGCCATCAGGATTTATATTCGCCTGTTGTCATATTCATTCTATGGGGCATTCTCCATGTCCCATCGGCATCCTTGACCGGAATCGGCAATTTTACCTTGTAGTGGGTTCTTCTTTTTGCCGCTCTTGTCTTACTGTGTCTTCTTTTTGGTACTGCCATTTCTATTTTCCTTTCTCGTTGATTTCGATTAATACTCTATATTTACTTCAGTATCATTATTGATGCACTCAGAACAGTAATGATACATCAATTTATATGAATTGATCTCACTTTCGATGATTTCTGAGATATCTATTACCCCATCAAGACACTCGATAGCATCCAAATCATCGGGATTTGTCAAGACTACATCACTAAAATAAAGATTCATCATATAGTCCAGATTTTCAGAAAACTCCTTTCCGCATCTGTCACAAGAGAGAACAATTTCACCTGTGATACAAGATTCCATCTTTGCTGTATGTCGATCGTTTTTGCGGATTATACCCTTCAGATACAAACTTCCCGATCGATACTCTACAGGAAGAGGTGTGTTCCCAATTTTGCGAAAGAATATTTTCATTCTACCTGTTAAAGAATCTCTCTTTTTGCAAAAAAGAACGAAATCTCTATCTCTGCATTCTCGAGAGAGTCGCTACCATGTACGGCATTCGCATCTATACTTTCAGCAAAATCCGCTCTGATAGTACCAGGTGTTGCCTCTTTTGGATTGGTGGCCCCCATAAGCTCACGATTTTTGGCTACAGCACCCTCCCCCTCCAGTACAGAGACAACAACCGGGCCCGAAGTCATGAATTCAACCAATTCGCCAAAAAAAGGACGCTCTTTGTGCACAGCATAAAACGCTTCTGCATCCTCTTTGCTCAACTGTACTTTTTTACACGCGGCTATTCGCAAGCCGTTGCTTTCAAACCTATCTAAGATTTTACCGACAACACCTTTTCTAACCGCATCGGGCTTTATTATAGAAAGTGTCTGTTCCATGATTATCGTTATCCTGAATAAAAAA
>CAZYUW010000167.1:0-4194 GCA_964650685.1 uncultured Nitratifractor sp. | reverse complement strand
GCTCCAACTTCAGCATGAACAGAGAGTGGGAGAGGTACAAAAGGCGTCTCGAAGGGAGCCTGCTGTTTCGTTCGACCGCGGAGCTGTTCAGTGATTTGCAGACGAACCGTTTTCTCAGAACCAATATCAGGGACGACAGATCTGCTCAGAGACTCTCCGATATCAGGAGAAGATTCGAAGAGTCCGGGCGACGCCATCCCCTCGACTGGTACAGTTTTTGCGATATTCACAGCAGATTGAGCGAACTGTACCTCAAAAAGCTCGACAGAGTCTCGATGGCGTTCGCCATAGAGGGTCGCACTCCCTTTCTGGATACGGATACGGCTGGATATATTTTTGGTCTGGATCCGACGGAGAAGATATCGGGAGAGATCAAGGCTCTGTTGAAAAAAAGCGCTTCGCTCTGTCTGCCGTCAGAAGTTCTACAGCGCGAAAAAAAAGGTTTCAGCTACCCTTTCTTCGAGTGGCTCGAAGAGAGTGGAGAGCTCAGTGTGATCGAAAAGGTGCTGCCCGCAAGCGGACTGTTTCGTCCCGAGGCGATTCGATCACTGCTGGAGAAGGGAGGCCGAAAACGATTCAAGCACCACATCTACGCCCTCTATATACTCAGCAGATGGATGAGGGCGCACGGTTTCGTCAATCCTTGAGTATTCTCGGCAGAGTTATCCCGGTCTGACTCTGATACTTGCCTTTGCGATCCGCGTAGGTGGTTTCGCACGCTTCGTCCCCCTGAAAGAAAAGCACCTGGGCAATCCCCTCGTTGGCGTAGATCTTGGCCGGCAGCGGTGTGGTGTTGGATATCTCTATCGTGATATGCCCTTCGAAACCTGGTTCGAAGGGTGTGACATTCACTATTATCCCACACCTGGCATAGGTGCTTTTGCCCAGGCATACCGCCAGTGTGTCGGACGGCATCCTGAAATACTCCACGGTGCGCGCCAGCGCGAAGGAGTTGGGCGGGACTATGCATACATCCCCTTTGTAGTCGACCACATTGGCCGCGTCGAAATCTTTGGGGTCGATGACGGTAGAGTTCACATTGGTAAATATCTTGAACTCGTCGCTGACCCTGATGTCGTAGCCGTAGCTGCTCAATCCGTAGCTGACCACGCCTTTGGCCACCAGTCCCTCGCAAAAGGGAGTGATCATCCCCTCTTTCAGTGATTTTTCTCTTATCCACTTGTCGGATTTGAGACCCATTCGCACTCCTTTTCTGATCGTCGCTTCCTCTCCGGGGTACCCATATTTATGAAGCATTGGATATAATGCCGATATTATACCCGGAATCGCACCCCGATAGGTAGCGGTATTTTCCATGCAGATATCTCCATCGGGCTTTGCCGCCGACAGGCGGGGTACGACGAAACGGGAGACAGTGAAGGAGCGATAATGAAATTCGAAGAGATTAAAGAGCTTATGAGACTTTTTGGCAAAAGCAAGCTCGAACAGATCGTCATAGAGGAGAAAGATTTCAAGATAAAGATGAAAAAAGCCGGCTCCACCAAAGCCGTGGCCGTTCAGCCCGCCGTCGAAATATCCTCTCCCGCAGTTCAGGAGGCTCCTGTGACCACGAGTTCGACAGCCGCGCCGGTGTCGTCCGAGCCTCAGGTCGCTTCGGATGAAAAGGGCGAGATAATAGTCTCTCCCATGGTAGGTACATTCTACGAGGCTCCTTCTCCAGACTCTCCTCCATTCGTCAAAAAGGGAGATACCGTACGAAAAGGCCAGACGCTCTGTATTCTCGAAGCGATGAAGATCATGAACGAAGTGGAGGCGGAGTACGACTGCAGGATCCTCGATATACTGGTCAAGGATGGAGAGCCGGTAGAGTACGACAAACCTCTGTTCAGGGTTGAGAGGCTCTGATATGGCCGAAATAAAGAGAATTCTGATCGCCAACAGGGGAGAGATAGCGCTGCGGGCTATCAGAACGATCAGGGAGATGGGCAAAGAGGCGGTCGCGGTCTACTCCACAGGCGACAAGGACGCAGCCTACCTCGAGCTCGCCGATGCGGCTGTTTGCATAGGGGGACCAAAAAGTACCGAAAGCTATCTCAATATTCCCGCTGTCATCTCCGCCGCCGAACTGGCCGAGTGCGACGCGGTGTTTCCCGGTTACGGTTTTTTGAGCGAAAATCAGAACTTCGTGGAGATATGTGAGCACCACAACCTCAAATTTATCGGTCCGAGCGTCGAGGTGATGCAGATGATGGCCGACAAATCCAAAGCCAAGCAGGTGATGGCCGAAGCGGGTGTCCCAACGATACCGGGCAGCGACGGCGCCGTATCGTCGGCCGCCGAGGCTGCCAGGCTGGCCGCCGAAATGGGTTATCCCGTGATTCTCAAAGCCGCCGCAGGAGGCGGGGGGCGTGGTATGCGCGTAGTGGAGAACGAAAACTATATAGAGAACGCTTTTCTTGCTTGCGAGGCAGAAGCGGTAAACGCGTTCAACGACGGAACGCTCTATATGGAAAAGTTCATAGAGGCTCCCCGCCATGTCGAGGTTCAGGTGATGGGTGACAGCCACGGCAACGCCATCCATATCGGAGAGAGGGACTGCTCCATGCAGAGACGCCATCAGAAGCTCATAGAGGAGTCCCCCGCTCTCGTCCTGGACGACGAGAGGCGAAAAGAGCTGCTCGATGCTGCTGTCAGGGCTACAAGGCATATCGGATACGAGGGTGCGGGTACATTCGAGTTTCTCGTCGACAAAAACAGAAACTTCTACTTCATGGAGATGAACACCCGTCTGCAGGTCGAGCACTGTGTCAGCGAGGAGGTGAGCGGTCTGGATATCATCGAATGGATGATCCGCGTAGCCGAGGGCGAGTCGCTACCTCCGCAGGAGGAGATCAGGCTGAGGGGGCACGCTATCGAGTGCAGGATCACGGCCGAAGACCCTGTGACATTTCTGCCGAGCCCCGGCAAGATACAGAAGTGGATAGTACCGGGCGGCAAAGATGTCAGGATGGATACGCACGCCTACTGCAACTATATCATACCTCCATACTACGACTCAATGATAGGCAAGCTCATAGTGTGGGGCGAGGATCGCGAAAAGGCGATAGCCAGGATGCGAAGAGCGCTGGACGAGTTCGAAGTCTCCGGAGTCCGCACCACGATAGAGTTTCACCGCAAAATGATGCGCAACGAGGATTTTCGCAACAACAATTTCGATACCAAATACCTGGAAAACTACAAGGGTTGAGGCGCCCCGTTTCCGAGATGCGGTCGAAGCCTTCGAGAGAGGAAAAGAGAGGTACGCAAAATGGATGATACTAGATCGGCGAAGCATGAAAGGGCAGCGGATTCGATACCCCGTATCGCCGTAATAGGCCTCGGATATGTGGGTTTGCCGCTGGCGCACGCTTTCAGCTTCAAATACCCCGTTGTCGGCTTCGATATAGCTTCATGGCGTATAGAGGAGCTTGGGAGCGGCCACGACAGGATAATGGAACTCAGCGATTCGCAGATGGCCGAATGTCTGGAGAATGGTATCGTTTTTACCGATCGGTCGCAGGATATCGCAGATTGCGATATATATATAGTTACCGTTCCCACCCCCATCGACGAGCACAAAAACCCCGATCTCACCCCTCTGGTCAAAGCCAGCGAAACGATCGGCGGTGTGCTGGAAAAGGGCGATATCGTCATATATGAGTCGACCGTGTATCCAGGCTGTACCGAAGAGGTGTGCGTACCTGTTCTCGAGAGGGTGAGCGGGTTGAGGTTCAACGAGGATTTCTATTGCGGCTACTCCCCTGAGCGTATCAATCCGGGAGACAAGAAGTACACCGTCACGAAAATACGCAAAGTCACATCCGGTTCGACACCGGAGACAGCCCGTATCGTGGATGCGCTCTATGCGGATATTCTGGAGGTCGAGACCCATCTGGCTCCCAGCATCAAAGTGGCGGAAGCGGCCAAAGTGATAGAGAACTCCCAGAGAGACATAAATATCGCTTTTGTAAACGAACTCTCTCTCATATTCGAAAAACTCGGCATAGATACATACGATGTTCTCGAAGCGGCGGGGAGCAAATGGAACTTTCTGCCTTTCAGGCCCGGTCTCGTAGGGGGACACTGCATAGGTGTCGATCCATACTATCTGACATACAAAGCCAAAGAGGTCGGTTATCACCCCGAAGTGATCCTCTCTGGCAGGCGCATCAACGACAATATGGGCATACATGT
>CAZYUW010000166.1:0-22661 GCA_964650685.1 uncultured Nitratifractor sp. | reverse complement strand
TTCTATTTCGCCAAGGTCATGCCGCAAACCGGCACAGACGGACATGTAGAGTATGGCACATCGTTCGATACGACATTCTGGGTGGATGTCTACTGCAAAAACACGATCGATATAGTCTGCAACTCCTCATGGCCGGGCCTGTACACATCCAATGCGGACGATACGGTCTCGAACGGTGGCGGAGCATGGTACAGGGTGAGCGGACATACGCCGGCAAACGACGGCAAGATACTCAGTCTCACATCGGTATCCATAAACTCCAGCGATCCGGTTTTATTGAGTCCAAACAGCAATATAGAGTTCGACAACAACGGATCCACATCGCCTGTTACGATCTCCTATCCTCCGACATCGTACAGGCCACAGGAGGCCATCATAACGATAACGCCGGACGAGTGGCTGAAATATCATCCAACCAAGCCTGATGGATTGCCTGACTTTACGATCTATTTCAGGAATCGCGGACTCCTGTGGAAAGGCGAAGGAAAAACAGGACATGTGATCGAGTCGTCACCGGCTCCAAACAATCAGCTTGAAAGAATCAACTGGTGATCGATATGAAAAAGACTGTTTCAAAAATGCCCGGCAAAAGAGCCGGGATAGCTATGATAGAACTTATATTCGCGATCGTGGTTATGGGTTTCGCGATAAGCGCGATACCGGTACTGGTAAACAGATCTACCGAAAGCATATACACATCTTTGCAGCAGGAGTCGATCGCGGCTGTAGCGACGGAGATGGGAACGCTACTCTCTTCACAGTGGGATCACGGCGATACCAATATGACAGAAGGTATTCCCGTACTTAATACCGGCAGCAGCGCGATACCCTCGTGCGCGGGCTCCAGACCACCCGGAGTCAGCAGCAGCAGCGGCAGATACTGCACAGGCCTCTCCTCTGTGGGCACTCACTTTTCGGCCAGCACCAGCTTTGGAACCGATAACTCCCAACTGGAGGCGATGGGCTATCTGGATGATGTGGACGATTATAACAACAAGAACGAAATCGTGAGCATATACGCCGGTGAAAACACTCTGACGGAGATAGGAGACTATATAGACATGAATGTCATTCTAACCCCAAAAATATACTATGGAGACGATACACCCAGAAACGCTGCAGGAGTTGCTGGTAGCTACCAGCAACATACCACATTCAGCAATCCGTTCACACTCGCTCCGGCGGGAGCGACCACCAATATCAAGCTCATAAGAGTGATTCTGACCAGCAACAACCCGGCATCGGAGCTCAGCAACAAACAGATCAGTTTGAGCGCTTTTATGTGCAATACGGGGGCTCCAAGACAGATAATAACCAACGATCCGAATCCATAAGGCGGTGCAGAATGAAAGTATCCATTAATCAAGATCGAAAAGCGTTTTCGATGATAGAGCTGATATTCGTTATAGTTGTGCTGGGCATAGTGGCATCTATCGGATCATCGGCGATAGCCAGAGTATACAAACAGTACATTATCCAGCAGGCTACCGAAAGAGCCAGCATGAAAACGGAGCTGGCCGCTATGCAGATAGCCAATATGCTCAGCTATAGAATTCTGGGCACAACACTCGCGAGAGATCCTGACAATCTCTCCGACTATCTTCTTGTGAGCGAAGGCACATATGGAGCCGACGATATACATACCCTGCTGGAGTGGATAGGAGAGGATCACGACGGATTCATCTCTACGCTTCCACCAGGATGGGACGGCTTTTGCGATGTCAACACCTCTACGCAGGCACAGTTCGTAACTCCCGGCTCGAGACTCTCCCTCGCGGACACTATTATGAACAATCTCTCCGAAGGAGAGGTGTCGCTTTCGGGTCCGCAATATCCGGCTATATTTTTCAAAAGCGGACAATATACATACGATATAACGGGAACGGCAGCCGTCAACTACGATGTCAAGACATGCATGGGTGTAACCAGCAACGACAGATCGTGTATATCGTCCGTCAGCAGAAACGGAGATGAGACACTGGTATTTCAACACGGATCGAGCGTACCGAACAAACTGATAGCGGAGCACTACAAGCTGGCCTGGAGCGCGTATGCCATATGCCCAAAACCCAACGCCAACGGACTCTACGATCTGGTTCTCTACTACAACTACCAGCCATGGGAAAACGAAAGGCTGAGCGGGAACACCAGATGTGAATACAATGTTGGAAAACAGGCTACGATCGTCACCAATGTATCGGTTTTCAAGTTTGCCGAAATAGCCAATACATTCAGATTCAAGATATGTGTCCAGGAGGATATAGGAGAGGATCACAATCTCAGTATTTGTAAAGAAAAGGCTGTAACACTATGAAAAAGATGAGAGAAGCGTTTTCGATGATTGTCGCCATATTCGTGATTGTGGTGGTAGCGGCGATCGCGGCACTGGTATTGAACCTGGCCGGCAAAATGTTAAAAACGACTGGTATTCAGTACTATAGAGAACAGGCGGCGCTTCTGGCGCGAAGCTATACGGAGCTTGCGGTGATGGCTGCAATAAACTACGATAGAAACAGCAGTAACAGCTGCATAGAGGATATCGATGGCGTGGTGAACGGACTGGATCCAAACAGCGCTGCCAGCGGCAGCACTCTGGACGGTAGTGGTTTTGATGTGCAGACCCGCATCTACTATATAGGCAACGATCTGCCATGCTCTCAGAGTCGCAAACTGACAGACAGCACCGATGCCTCCAGAAGCTCGACACGAATCTCGACGAACTACCAGGATGCTGGAGCAAGCGATGCCGCCGCCGCGATGATAGTGGATGTTTATGTCCGATACAAAGATCCCGATGTGGCGTCATTGACGGGAGGCGCCCAGGCGCCATGGGTAACATACCACAGACGCACACTGCAAAAGCTCTAAGATGGAGAGGCTATGAAAAAGATCGACAGATACAATTTTAAAAAAGCGTTCACGATGATTGAGCTCGTATTTGTGATAGTGGTTATGGGCATACTTGCCGCTCTGGCGATACCCAGATTGGAACGGGACATCAGACAGGAAGCGATGAGCAATATCCTCTCTGCTATCAGATATACCAAACATCTCGCCCTGGTCGATGACAAAAGAGATCCCCGTGACAACAACTGGCAAAAGAAACTCTGGCATATAAGATTCGCCCAATACACCAACAGCGACAACAAAACCAGATGGTTCTACACGATATCCACCGACGATGACAAAAACAGCAATGTGGACAAAAAAGAGACGGCCATAGATACGGCGACCGGCAAATATATCTACCACCTGGCAGGAAGCAGTACTATAAACTCCGACGAAAGTCCCATGATATTCATAGGCAAGAAATATGGCGTCGATACGGTATCTTTTAGCGGTGGATGCGCAAATGTCCAACATGTAGCGTTCGATAATCTGGGTAGACCGCATGTTGGCATATATGGAGCTACGAACGACAGCCATACTTATATGAGTTCCGACTGCCTTATTACGATAGGTTTCGAAAAAAACGGCATCGACGATATCAATATCACCGTCGAAAAACAGACTGGACGAGTCTTTGCCAACTGACCCTGTACTGGTGACACCTTTCTGCCCTATTATAGTAGTGGAGAGGGGAGTGGAGAAAGAGAAGTACTGTTTGTTTATGAAAAATATCCGATCCTGTATGAACTAACATTTATTGACAAAAGTTTTGTTATAATTCACTCACAATTATTAGATCAGAAATAAGGATATATTGATGAACAAACATATTGCCGGAAGACATTTTGAATTGACCGAGCCGATAAAAAACTATATAGAAAGCGCGCTGGAGAGTCTGGAAAAGTATAACCTCGAGATCATTTCGGCCCATTGTGTTGTTTCTGGCGATACCAAAAACGGCAAAAAAGGTTTCAGTGTGGAGTTTGTGGTCAACCTCAAAGACAAGAACACGGTAGTCATAACACAAAGAGACAAAGATGTCTATGCAGCGATCGATCTGGCTATAGAGAGACTTAAAAAGAGTCTTAGACGCTACTCCGACAAGATAAAAGACCACTCCATAATCAGTCTCAAAGAGCTGGGCAGCGAAATCGAAGCTACGGAAGAGCAGCTCGACTATCTGAACGATATAGACGACGATATAGTCCCCATGGATCTGGAGCTGCATAAACCCATGGATTTCGAAGAGGCCAGAGATATCCTGGCAAACGACAGCAACAGACAGTTTATAGTATTTAACGACAACGAAGGGCGCATGAGAGTTATGTACAAAAGAGCCGACAACAAATACGGCCTCTATTGATCCTCTCTTTCAGTCACGCCGGCCTGTCGCGGCCGGAGCTTACAAGTGGCGATTGAGCTCTACATTTAAACCCACACTTTCAGAAGAGATCTCAACTGTGATAGTTGGGGCTCTCCTTGGTGATCGTCACATCATGCACATGAGACTCTTTCAATCCCGCGCTCGTAATCTCTACAAACTCGGCCTTTTTCCAGAATGTCTCTATATCTTTGGAGCCGCAATAACCCATAGATGAACGCAATCCCCCCGTCAACTGATGAATCACATCCGCCACTCTTCCTCTGTATGGCACGCGCCCCTCTATGCCTTCTGGTACCAGTTTGTCCGCGGCTGTTCCCTCCTGAAAATACCTGTCGGTACTTCCCTTGGTCATGGCTCCTATACTGCCCATACCTCTATACTCTTTGAACTGTCTGCCGTTGTATATGACCATCTCACCCGGGGCTTCATGGGTACCTGCCAGAGCCGAACCAAGCATTACAGAGCTGGCTCCGACCGCGAGAGCTTTGGCGATATCACCTGAATATTTGATGCCCCCATCCGCGATTACGGGTATCCCTGCTTCGTTAGCCACCTCCGCCACCTCGTCTACTGCGGATATCTGGGGTACACCCACACCAGCCACTATTCTGGTGGTGCATATAGAGCCCGGTCCTATACCCACCTTCAGCGCATCCGCTCCAGCCTCTATCAAGTCTGCAGCAGCTTCCGCGGTGGCGATATTTCCCGCGATGACATCGACATCCAGTTCTGCCTTGATCGCTCTGAGAGTATCTATGATACCCTGGGAGTGGCCATGCGCCGAGTCCAGCACTATGACATCCACACCGGCATCACACAGCGCTCTCGCTCTATCGATCTGCCCTACCCCTATGGCGGCTCCAACTCTCAACCGTCCAAAATCGTCTTTGTTGGCGTCAGGGTACTGCTCCTTTTTCTCTATATCCTTGATCGTGATGAGCCCTTTGAGCTTCCCCTCGTCATCGACTATCGGAAGTTTTTCGATCTTGTGCTCCTGAAGCACTTTGGCCGCCTCTTCGAGAGTTGTACCCTCTTTTGCCGTAACAAGAGGCGCCGGAGTCATCACTTCTCTGACCTTGAGGCTCTTGTCGCTGATGAACCTCATATCTCTATTCGTGATGATACCTATGAGATTGTGCATCTCGTCCACTACGGGAACTCCAGATATGTGATACTCTGCCATCATCGCGTCGGCTTCGGACACTCTGGCGTCCGGACCTATGAAGATAGGATCTATTATGATGCCGCTTTCGCTCTTTTTTACCTTCTTGACCTGAAAAGCCTGAGATTCGGTATCCATGTTTTTGTGAATGATACCTATACCACCCAGTCTGGCTAAAGCTATGGCCGCCCTGTACTCGGTGACCGTATCCATCGCGGCGGAAACTATGGGTATATTGAGCCCGACTCTTCTGCTGAGGCGGCTTTTGAGATCGACCTCCTTTGGCAAAACAGAAGATCTCTGTGGCACAAGCAGTACATCCTCGAAAGTCAGTGCTCGTTTTTTTATGCGCATGGTATTCTCTCCCTTTTCAACTATAAGATATGGATCTCTCCAGACTGGCGGCACCGTCGAAGAGTGTCTTTTCTGCGAATGTGTCGGCTATCAGCTGCAAACCTATCGGCATCCCGTCGCTATCTCTGCCAACCGGCAAACTTATTGCGGGCAAACCGGCCAGATTTATAGCAATCGTGTACATATCGCTCTTGTACATCTCCAATGGATCGCTCAACGCGCCCAGCAATGGAGCCGTACTCGGCGCTACCGGCGAGAGGATCAGATCGGCTTCGGCGAAAATATTCGCGAACTCTCTTCTGATCAGATGCCTGACCTTCTGAGCTTTTAGATAGTACGCGTCATAATATCCCGAAGAGAGAACGAAATTGCCCAGGAGGATTCTCCTTTTGACCTCGTCGCCAAAACCTTCGCTTCTGCTTCTATAGTACAGATCGGATAGATTTTGCGGATTTTCGCATCTGCGGCCGTAACGCACTCCATCGAATCTTGCCAGATTTGTAGCAGCCTCGGCAGTCGCCACGATATAGTAGGCGGCTATATCGTATTTTGTATTGGAAAGCTCTTTGTGAATTATGGTATGACCTTCGGATTCGAGCGCCCTGAGAGCATCCCCGTGAGCCTGCTGCACCGCTGCGGAGGCCTCTGCCACATAGTTGTCTATAACGGCTATGGTCAACTTCCTGTCGGGATCTATTTGCCCATAAACAGGCTCTTTTTCAAATTCGGCACTTGTGGAGTCTTTGGGATCGTGGCCTTTGATGATATCGTACAGTATCGCCGCGTCTTCGACATTTCTGGTAACTGGACCTATCTGATCCAGGCTCGAGGCGTACGCCGCCAAACCGAAACGGCTGACCCTGCCGTAAGTCGGCTTGAAACCGACCACACCGCAATAGGCAGCGGGCTGCCTGATAGAGCCTCCCGTATCGCTCCCGAGTGCCGCTATGGCTTCACCCGCGGCCACTGCGGCGGCGGATCCACCAGAAGAGCCTCCGGGAACTCTCTTTTTGTCATGCGGATTCAGAGTCGGACCGTAGAAACTGCTCTCCGTAGTCGAACCCATGGCGAACTCATCCATATTCGCCCTTCCGAAGGGCGCCAGGCCGGCGCTGAGCATATTTTCTACAACAGTGGCGTTATATGGGGCTATATAACCCTGCAATATTCCCGATGCGCTGGTTACGCTCCAGCCCTTGACCTGAATGTTGTCCTTCAGGAGTATCGGTACCCCATCTCCCGCTTCGTCGAAAGAGATAACCGCATTGAGCCCGCCACCTTCGGAGCGTTTCCGGAGCTCTTCGCGGATCTCCGACAGTTCGTCGGGGCTTTTGTTCATTGCTTCTTTGAGTGTGATCACCTGTGCGTTCCTGCTCATGAATATAATGGAATGATTATAGCCAAAAGTAGATAAGCACAAAAGGGGTCAGGTGATGCTGATGCTATCTGCTCTTCATCCTCTTTATTATCCTCTGTATCGTCGCTTGATTGAGTCCAAGCACTTTGGCGATCATATGCTGAGAATAGCCCTTCTCGTAGGCTTCGAAAATCACTCTGTTTCGTCTTGGTGTATCTGCGATGCCTTTGAACACCTTTTCCAGTTCCTGGATTTTTGGCTTCCTGTCGACAATTGGAGCTTCGACCAAAGAAGATGCTTTTTTCATCTCGCTTAACTGGTCTGTATCGATCGGACTGTTGAGCAGAGCACGGATAGACTCTTTGTCATCCTGAAAGTTGCGCACGATCCACGCCTTCTGCAGACATTCGGATATTTTGTCGTCGAGAAAAATGTTGGAGGAGCTGTACGGATACTCTTCTGGTCTTTTGACCAATCCGGCTTTGAGAGGATTTTGCTCTATATAGAGTATAAGAGTATAGAGATAGGCTTCATCTGTGACATACCATGACTTGAATCGCCCCTGCCAGAGATGTCCCGTTCTTTTGTATTTTTTGTTGAAATATATGGCATAGTTCATGTTGAGCTGGCGCATGTATCTGGAGAGTGTTTGACCGCTAATCTCTATGAGCAGATGGTAGTGATTGGGCATCAGGCAGTAGTTGTGGAGTGTGATGCCAAAACTCCTGGCATAGAAACACATCATCTCTTCAAAACGCTCGTAATCCTCCTTTTCGAGAAAAACTCTCCGCCGTTCCACTCCGCGATTTAGCACATGATAGTAACCGTCCAGTTCTATACGAGGTTTTCGTGGCATATGAAGTACCTCTTTTTGTTGTTTGCATTGCATGTTTCAAAATAGCATAGCATCAGCATCACCTGACCCCTTTTAAGTTGGAGTACATTATGCCATAATGTCTTTTTAATTCCAAACAAAGGTAACTCATGGCACTCGTAAATCTCACTGCCGAAAATTTCAATGACGAAGTGGAGAAGCACCCTATAGCGATCCTCGACTTCTGGGCTCCGTGGTGCGCTCCGTGCAAATCTTTCGCTCCCACATTCGAAAAGGTGGCGCAGGAGTATCCGGATATAGTCTTTGGCAAAGTCAATACCGAAGAGGAGCAAGCACTCGCAGGACACTTTCAGATACGCTCCATACCAACAGTCATGATCGTCAAAGAGGGAATCGTAGTTTTCAATCAGGCAGGCATGCTTCCCGAAGAGGCTCTGCACGATCTCCTCTCCCAGGTCAAAGAGCTCGACATGGACAAGGTACGCGAAGAGATCGCGAAAGAGCAGGCAACCCAAGACGGCCAGGACGGGTAACCCCCTCCTCTCTTTCCTGTTGAAAGCCGCTGTCTTTATAACCCCCCAAAAAAAACAAAAAAGAGAGATTTCAGTCCAGTTGCTTCCGAACCTTCTTTCCATTAGCTGAGTGAGACTGAAAGCTGCAACTCTTTTGTTTTGCTACTTCTTTTGGGGACTGCTTTATCTATAAGATTTAATCTTTGATGCAATGAAAAGGGATAGGTTTGTTTTTCTCTTTGGATGTTTTTGTGCCATAAAGAAAAGTTATGCTGTAAGCGTTATCTTTCTCTTCTTCATCTTGTGTAGAAGTCCAGTAAGCATTAGGCTTAAAGCCCCTCTTTACAAAGCAGTTGAAGTATGCTTTATTGGTTAGATTTTCAATCGAAGTTTTGTTTTTGCCACCGCACTCTTCAACAATACTATATAATTCATTGGCATCAGGTAGTCTGCTTTTAGATACTTTACATATCTCGTTGGCATCACTCCATTTTGCTTGACACTCTTTGGTAGAGAGAATTCGACCGCCATTTTTGACACATATATCCTCAGAAGGATTAATCCATTTTGCAAATATTGGGCTAGATATAGATACAACACCTATAAATAGGTGCTTCATATTGGTTCCTTTTATTTTTATAAGACAGCTATTTCCCTAACCTCTTTTTCCAATACGCCACGATCCCCAAGCCTATCCCCACAAGCATGAATATCGCAATGATGGAGCCTACGATCACGGCAGATGAAACGGGGCGGGCGAGATCGAACATTATCCGAGCACCTCGGCACAGCGGGCACAGACATGCTCGGCCTCAGTCGCCGTATAGCGCCAACAGCGTGGGCATTTGTGGGCGGTAGCACGGTGGAGTATGAAACGCCTGTCTTCAACCGTAAACGCCCCCACCTCTTCGCCGTCAGATGCTTCTGTCACACCACTGACGACGAACCAGTCTTCGAGATCTTTGATATCGCCAATGGCAAAGGATTTGATATCGCCGGCGATTACGAGCTCCAGCGTACTCTTGATGATCTTCTCTTTTTTGAGACGATCCACCTCTTCGAAAAAAGCCTCACGAGCTCCGATCAAAACGGCATCGTCGAATCCTCCATCGATCTCGGGCAGAGGCTCGTAAAGCAGATCGAATACATTTTTACGATCTCTTTTGAGTACGGCCGGAGCGTACTCCAAAACCTCATCGGCAGTATAGGTCAAAACTGGAGCTATCAGAGAAAGCATCGTATCGGCTATCATCGTCATGGCCGACTGAGCGGTTCTCCTCGCGAGAGCATCCACCGCATCGCAATAGAGGCGATCTTTGCAGATATCCATATAGATACCGCTCAATTCGTTCGTCAAAAAGTGGTTGAGTATCGAAAACCCTCTCAGAAACTCATATGAATCATACGCGCTTTTTACCTGCGAAAAAACTTCCGAAGCCTTGGAGAGTATCCATCTATCCAGCTCTCCCATCACTTCCAGGCTTTTCGTTTCGTCGAGATCGTCTATATTGGCCAGGAGAAACCTGAGAGTGTTTCTGATCTTGCGATAGTGCTCGGAGGTCTGCTTCAATATAGCATCGGATATCTTCAGATCGCTCTGATAGTCGCTCAGGGCGACCCAGAGCCTGAGTATTTCCGAACCATACTCTCTGGTAACTTTTTGTGGCGAAACGACATTGCCCTTGGATTTGGACATCTTTTCGCCCTTCTCATCGACTGTAAAGCCGTGTGTGAGTATCGATCTGTATGGGGGGTGTCCATTTATCGCGCATCCAAGCAAAAGCGAACTCTGGAACCATCCCCTGTGCTGATCGCTGCCCTCGAGGTACATGTCGGCCGGAAAACTTCCCGCATCGTAGTTGCGCGATTTGAGTACGGCATTCCATGTCGAACCGCTGTCGAACCACACATCGAGAATATCTTCGACCTTTTCGAGTTCTTCGGGATCGTATCCACTGCCCGGATAGAGAAGTTCCTCTATCGACCTCTCATACCATGCGTCGCAACCCTCTCTCTCGAAAATAGCCGCTATGAAGTTCAAAACCTTTTGATCGAGTATCACCTCTTTGGTTTTCTTGATCCTGAAAAAGGCTATAGGCACGCCCCATGTGCGCTGACGGGATATGCACCAGTCCGGTCTGCCCTCCACCATAGAGGAGAGTCGCCTGCTGCCCCACTGCGGATAGAAGATCGTATCGTCTATACCTTCGAGCGCGAGCTCCCTCAATGTGGATTTCTCTCCATCCGGCTTTTTGTCCACGGCGATGAACCACTGCCTAGTGGCTCTGTATATCACCGGTTTTTTGGTACGCCAGCAGTGTGGATAAGAGTGTGTGAATCTGGATGCTTTCAGCACAGAATCACCGAGCAGATCCACTATGATCTCATTGGCTTTGAATACATGCATACCCACGAAACTTTCAGGATCTGGCAGCAGCTGATGCCCTACTACGCTTTCATCGAAGCAGCCTTTGTCATCTACCGGCATCAATACATCCAGACCATATTTGAGTCCCGCGAAATAGTCCTCCTCCCCATGTCCCGGGGCTGTATGAACGGCTCCGGTTTCTCCGTCGAGCTTCCCGCGCCCACCGAGAATTATATGGGAACTGCGGCCGTTGAGAGGATTGATCGCCAGTTTGTTCTCCAGCTCCGAAGCCGATATCCTCCTGGACGAATGCTCGCTCACGACACCCTCGGCGACCAGCTCCGCGTGTCTGCTTTCAGCTACGATATATCCATCATCCGTCAACAGATACATCTCGTCAGGATTTAGAGCGATACCCGTATTTGCCGGCAGTGTCCACGGGGTAGTCGTCCAGATAACCAATGCGGCTTTGGAGTCGATACCCAGATCGTTTTTGGCTTTGTCCGAAAGCTCGAAAGCGACATATATGGAGTAGTCCTCTTTGTCTTTGTACTCTACTTCGGCATCGGCCAGAGCGCTTCGTGCGGCCCACGACCAGTATACCGGCTTGTTACGCTCCAGCAAAAGGCCTTTTTGGGCTATAGAACAAAGAGTCCTATAGATGTTGGCTTCGAACGCGAAATCCATCGTTACATATGGGTTTTCCCAATCTCCTACGACCCCCAGAGAGCGAAAACCCTCTTTCTGTATCTCGATATATTTGGATGCGTGCTCTCTGCACAACGCCCTGAATTCGGCTATGGGCATACTCTCTTTTTTGTCTTTGCCGATCTTCTCTTCGACCTTCTGCTCTATAGGCAAACCATGGCAATCCCATCCGGGCGTGAATCTCACCGATCTACCCTGAAAATAGTGGTATTTCACTATGATATCTTTGAGTATTTTGTTGAGAGCGTGACCGATATGTATATCTCCGTTGGCATATGGAGGGCCATCGTGGAGAGTGAAACTCTCGCACCCCTCTCGTCTGCTTTTCATATAGGAGTATATATCGTCCTCTTGCCACTTTCTATATCTCTCAGGCTCTTTCTGCGGCAGATTCCCCCTCATTGGAAAATCGGTCCTGGGCAGAAGCAGAGTGTCTTTGTAATCCATGATGTGGGATATCCTCTCGTCAATATTTCCATGTGCTGTAAATCGGAGCGATTATATCCAAACTTGCATTATGTTTTCGTTATAATCGGACACTCCAAAAAACTGTAAAAAAGGAGTCGATATGGGGATTGGAAACGGCGTGACCGTAATATATGTCGGAGCTTCACTCTATATGGAAAAAATCCTCAGGGACTATATCGAAAGAATGATACGCGGATCCAGACTCAAGATCGGCCAGCGGATATATCTGCGTCACAACAGCTCCGAGCTTCCCCTGTTGATTCAGGACAGAATCTACGATGACGAAAACTCCCCACTGCTTGTATTGTGCGAAAAGGACTCTTTCGCTCTCGTATCAAAAATACTTGCCACTCTTGGAGGCGATACTCTAAACGCGGAGAACGGCAGCGTATATCCAGC
Source organism: uncultured Nitratifractor sp. (assembly GCA_964650685.1). Lineage (GTDB taxonomy): Bacteria > Campylobacterota > Campylobacteria > Campylobacterales > Sulfurovaceae > Nitratifractor. The sequence continues at coordinate 10,225 of CAZYUW010000166.1, read as the reverse complement.
GACCGCCTCGATAGTCTCGAATGAAAACTACCTCTACAGGATCAATGAAAGAGATGTCAATGTCATCAATATAGTATTGAACGAATCCACTCCGGAGATTATGACAGGAAATGGATCTATCGGAGTTGTGAACTTTTTCTTAGATCGGCATGAGAGCGCGAAATTCGAAGATATAATCACCAGGATGGAAGGGTTGTCCTGTTTTATCGGCGCGGCGAAAAGCACCGATATACGCTATACTGTCTGGATAGACAGGTATGCGACAGAATGGGAGTGTAAAGAACATCTAAAGAGCTACATGCGCAGATCAATCACCGGCGACAAAATCGTCGAAAGGGTGATAGAGTATCTCTCCGCTCATGAAAAACATATCACCTTTGCCGAAAGTTGTACGGGCGGTCTTCTGGCTTCGGAGTTCGCATCGATCCCCGGAGCTTCCGCCGTACTGAAAGGATCTTTCGTTGCATACAGCAACGATATCAAAGAGTCTTGGCTTGGGGTAGACGAAACGACACTTCTTAGGCATGGAGCTGTCAGTTCTGAGTGCGTGGAGGAGATGGCCCATGGCGCGCAAAAAAGAAGCGAGAGCGAGATAGCGGTAGCCATTAGCGGCATCGCGGGCCCCGACGGAGCTGTCGAGGGCAAACCTGTAGGAACGGTTTATATATGCGTAAGAAACGGAGAAAAAAGTGCCGTCGAGAGATTTCAGATAGACGGCGACAGAAACGCCGTACAACGAAAATCGGTCGAAAATGCCCTTGATATGATAATCATGAGTGAGGGGGAGAGGTTTTTCGATTTTTTCGATTACGACTCTTGACAAAGAGAGTTTTCTGGGATATAATTCTGCCCATTCAAAACAAAACGGCAGTCCATAATTTTTTTCGACCCGTTAGCTCAGTTGGTAGAGCGCTACCCTTACAAGGTAGATGCCAGTGGTTCGAGTCCACTAGCGACCACCATCGTTATGGTATGCGGCGGTAGTTCAGTCGGTTAGAATACCTGCCTGTCACGCAGGGGGTCGCGAGTTCGAGTCTCGTCCGCCGCGCCATACTGTTTTTTCATCATCCTTTTTTATTTATTCAAAGTGATTCCTCCTCCTTTGTGTTATCTTAAAATCTATTTTTATTCAGGGGGTCTTCTATCAGACCCCGCTTTCATGGTATGGTTTCCAAAAATATTTCGTCAATTCCCCGATAAGAATATAATCGATATTGATATTTGATATAATTCACCCAAAAGATAGTCCGAAGGAGGATAACGACCATGATCAGAGTCGTATTGCTGTGTTTAACGGTAAGTATCGCGATCTTTGCGAATATGCAGGTGGTTGTGAGTATCGCTCCCGAGGAGTATTTCGCCAAAGCTGTAAGCGGATATCTCGACGCTACGGTAATGGTGACACCGGGGAGCTCTCCACACACTTACGAACCAAAACCGTCTCAGATGAAAAAGATAGCCAAAGCCGATCTGTATCTCGCCATTGGGGTGGAGTTCGAGTCTGTATGGTTGAATAGATTCGCCGATCTAAATCCCGGAATGAAGATAGTGGACATATCCGAAAATATCGCTCGTATCCCCATAGCAGGCGCCAAAGGAGCCAAAAAAGGCAAGCTCGATCCCCACATATGGACATCTCCGTCGAATGTCAAAATCATCGCCACAAATATCGCCGACGCTTTTATGGACGCCGATCCCAAAAACGAAAAAAGATACAGGGAAAACCTGAACCGGTTTCTGAAAAGCGTCGATGAGCTGGACGCTAAAATCAGAGAAAAACTCTCCAGAATTCCCGAAGGAAGTACATTTATGGTATTTCATCCCGCGTGGGGATATTTCGCCAGAGAGTATGGACTGAAACAGCTGCCCGTTGAGATCGAAGGCAAGGAACCCAAACCGAAGGAGCTGGCGAAGCTGATAGACAAAGCCAGGAAAAAGGGGGTCAAAGCGATAATAGTGCAACCGGAGTTTTCTGACAAGAGCGCCAGGCTCATAGCCGGGGAGCTGAAGATACCTGTCGTAAAGATCTCGCCTCTGGAAGCGGACTGGTACGATACCCTGCTGAGACTCGCGGAGTGTATATCCAAAGATCGCGCGGAGTGATACCATGAGTGTGCTGAATGTAGAGCATCTGAGTTTCGCGTACGAAAAGGAACGGGTGCTCGAAGATATATCGTTCAGTGTACAGGAGAGAGACTTTCTGGCTGTGATAGGACCCAACGGCGGCGGGAAATCTACGCTGCTCAAACTCATCCTCGGCCTGCTGAAGCCAATGAAAGGCGGCAGTGTCGAACTACTTGGCGAAACACCCGACAAGGCACGGGAAAAGATCGGGTATGTGCCACAAAACACAAATATCAATCTGGAGTTTCCGATCAAGGTACTGGATGTGGTGATGATGGGCAACAAAAGACAGCATACGCAAAAAGGGAAAATCACCGCCATACTCTTTCCGACAGTCTATAGCGAACAGGAGAGAGGCTGCGCGCGAAACACGCTGAAACAAGTGGGAATGGAAGACTATATAGATAGAAAGATATCCGATCTATCGGGCGGACAGAGGCAAAGGGTGATGATAGCCCGCGCTCTATGTTCTCACCCGGAACTGCTCGTTCTGGACGAACCGACATCCGGTATAGACATAGAAGGACAGAGGCAGATATTCAATCTACTGGAGAGACTCAACGAAAGCATGACGATCATAGTCGTCAGCCACGATCTGTCTTTGATCACCAAATACGCGAACAAAGCTCTCTATATTCATAGAAAAGGGTATTTCCACGATCTCGGAGATAGAGATTTCCTGCCAACTGACAGCGATGACCACTTCTGTGAAATAGAGCTGATGGAGATGCTCGGGAGGGAAGAATGACAGATATACTCTCGTATGGATTTATGCAAAACGCTCTTATGGCTGGAATACTGGTAAGTATCGTATCCGGTATCGTAGGATCTCTGATACTCGTCAACAGAATGGTTTTTCTCGCGGGAGGAATAGCCCACACCTCTTACGGAGGAATAGGTGCCGCGATATATTTCGGATTTCCGATATTTCTGGGTGCGGCGCTCTTTTCGGTCGGAGCCGCTCTGCTGATCGCCCTGATCACTCTCAGGAGCAAACATCGTCTCGACACGGCGATAGGAGTGATCTGGGCCATAGGTATGGCTACGGGGGTCATACTGGTAGATCTGACACCGGGATACAATGTGGATCTCATGGGATATCTTTTTGGCTCGATACTCGCGGTAAGCTCGGGGGATCTCGTCTCCATGGGCGTGCTGCTCGCCGTGGTGCTTTTTGCGGTGCACTTTTTCTACAGAGAGATACTGGCCGTTTCATACGACAGCGAATACGCCAGACTGAGGGGGATGGCGGCAGACAAAATATATACGGCGATCCTGATCCTGTCCGCGCTCACAATAGTGGTAGCCATCAAAGTTGTGGGACTCATACTGGTCATCGCCCTGATGACGATACCTACATATATAGCAGAAAAGCTGTCCGGTACCCTGTACGGCATGATGATGCTCTCCGCCGCCCTGTCTTCCGTATTTACATTGATCGGGCTTGGTGTGAGCTACACCTTCGATCTCAGCTCCGGTGCGTCCATCATTCTCTCCGCTGCTGGCGGCTTGATACTCTTTTGGGCTATCGGATTTCTCAAAAGAGTCCTTTTTGGTCTTCGGCGATAGATATGATAAAGACACAAAAAGGGTATAATCCCAAAAAGGAGAAATAATGAAAAAGAGTTTTACACCGCTTTTTCGCGTATGGCATCTCTTCAATCTGGTGGCCATATCGGGTCTGACCTTTACGGGTCTGGCCAGACTTACATTTCTGAACAAACATACTGTCGCCGATCGTATAATGAACAAACTAAGCGAATGGGGTATTAGTCTACCGGAAGAAAAAGCTCTGATAATAGCGAAAGAGATCAGAAATACAGTATGGGAGTGGCACTATACTTTTGCTGTTCTACTGGGCGTGGCCATAGCCATTAGAATCATACTGATGATGAACGGTACGGCCAAAGCGCCGGCTATGAAGCTGAAAAATGCCAAAAATATGGAAATTGCCATAAAGCATATCGTTCACCAGTTCATATGTCTGGCGATAGTTCTGCTGGCCCTTACGGGCACACTGTACTATTTCCATGACGGACTCGGTGTCGCCAAAGAGAGTGTCGAATGGGCAAAGGCCATTCACGAGTGGATATTTGTACCATTGATGCTACTTATAGCAGCTCACATAATCGGAGTAGTCAAATTCGAACTATCTACGAAAACACCTGTCGTATCGAAAATGATTCACGGGGATTGACGCCTCCAGGGCCGGGAGATATATGTCCGGACCTGCAAATCCCACAGGCGGTGACTCAATTTGGTATTGATCAAATACATCTCTTTTTCGATCGGAAAACCATCTACGGCTGAAAGATACTCCATCAACTCATTTTCAAAAAAGAAACACGAATCGTCATCGTTTTTGAAAAATCGGCGATATATCTTCTCAGGTAGATCGTACAACTGTCTGACGAGAAACCACAAACGAAGAAACTCGATATCGTAACGCCCAAGTACATCCAGACGAAACAGATCGAAAGCACTCTTTCCGCTCGCTTCGTAATCGTCCAGGATCACATCGAGCAGTCTCCCAAGCGCCCTTTCGGGAACAGAGTAGTAGAGCATCATAGCCGGTGCCACCTCAGGCGATTGCAGCGCGCCTATGAAAATACGACAGGCGCGTTCTGTCGGAGCATAGAGGTTGCTTCTGAGCCCCACGAGTCCTATATCGCTGTGGGTGTGACGGCCGCACCCTTTCAGACATCCGCTAAAGCCGACAGATAGACCCAGACGGGATATACGCTCCATGGGAAGAGTATCCACATCTTTCTTGATATCCCATAGAGACAGGGGGCAATATCTCGAGCCGGCGCATGCCGTCACGGGCGAGAGATGCACCTTTTGGTCTTTAACGGTTCTATGGGGATCGATCAACCATATCTCCTGAGTCGGAGTCAACCTTATCCGCAGATCCTCCGACAGTGCGGTCGAGGCGATCTCGAGGAGCGTCCGCGGATCTATCTCTCCATATCTGCCAAAACGCTCGATAGAGACGGACGCTTCGCGGATATACGAAGATCTCCGCATAAGCAGTTCTCCTGCTCCTCTGAGCTCCGATCCATACTCTTTTCGCAGCGCTTCCATAATCCTCTCCATCCCGAACTCTTCTATAGTGTGTCGCAGACGGGTTTTGGCCCTCGATCCCCTCAGGCCCATTGTCCTATAGATTGTGGCGACCGCTTCGAAGAGCGCAGGAACATCATCAGGAGCACAGAATATATCCGCGTTCATGGCCACCTCTCCATTCTTGCCGCCCAGATAGACATTGAATCCCATCTCGTCGCCACTACGAGCCAACGCGAAAAGCAGATCGTTGCCCCAGGGATTGAACGAGGGTCTGACGCAACCCACGATTGCTGTATTGAACTTTCTCGGAATGGTGCCTGTCCAATCGTCACGATCTCGAAAACGCTCTACGATATCCATCACGACAGGATATGTCTCTACCAGACATTCGGGCGAGACTCCATCGAGAGGATCAGTCACGACAGCGCGAAAATTGTCCGTCAGCGTCTGCATAGAACATATATCGTTTTCGTGCAGCTCTTTCCATATCTCCAAAACGCTCTGCGGATGTATATCGTGCAGTTCTATCTGGGATCTGGAAGTAAGAAGTATCCTCAAGCCGTGCCCAATGGCAGTTTCGGCTATGATCCCGAGCTTGTCCGGCTCGATGCGTCCACCATCGATCCTGAGTCTGATCATCCATTTTTCAGGATCGAGTTTGATGTTGTACAGGCCAAAATTTTTGAGATAGAATCTTTCTCTTTCATCCGGATGAAACCAGTCGATCTCTTCCAGATCGTCCCTGAACCGCGCGGGACTCATCTGTAGTTTAAAACGCTCTATCCTGTTTAGTTTTTGCATAGGAGGATTTTATCCTGATTTTATAAGTCTCCGCTGTACTCTCTTATGCGTTGTATGTTACACTAACGACAAAAACGCGGAAGGTGACGACAATGCAGACAAACGGAAACGAAGAGTACGAAGGTACGCTTTTGACAATATCGGCCGAGATAGTTTCGAAAGAGCCGGAGGGTTTCATAATCAAAGTTCGCAACGACGAAACAAACGAGGTACTCGAAGCGGAGTCGGTCAGGGAGTATGCGGAGTTTTTGATCAAGAGTGTCAACAGCTCTCTGAGAGACAACTTCGTCGCCACATGGCTGCCATCCCCCGACGCCAGAAAAGAGGATATCGACCTCATAGGGATGCAACTGGGGATGATGGAAGAGTGGATGAACAAGGAGATGGGAATGGAAGGAGAAGACGCTCCTTCGGAGAGCTCACAGGACTCCTGACAGAGACAACCCTGTCACTTTCGCAATCTGGCTCTGACACTCTTTTCATGCGCTTCGAGCCCCTCTACCGACGCGATAGCGGCACACGCCTCTCCAATCTCCTCCATGCCCTTTTCGCTCATCATTATCAGAGACGATTTTTTCAAAAAGTGCTCCACACTCAGTGGCGAATAGAATTTGGCCGTACCCCCTGTGGGCAGAGTATGGTTGGGGCCGGCCACATAATCGCCTATAGGCTCAGGGGTCAGCGCTCCCAGAAATATCGCTCCGGCATGTCTGATTGAGCCCAGCAACTCCATCGGTGAATCGGTCACAACCTCCAGATGCTCCGGAGCTATGGCGTTCATCAACTCTACCGCCTCTTTCATATCCGCCGCCACTATAAGAGCCGCTCTATCCTCTATCGATCTACGGGCTATATCCTCTCTTTTCAATCCGCTGAGCTGCTTTTCCACTTCGTCGCCGACACGCGCGGCCAGTTCCGCGTCATCGGTTATCATGATAGAGCTGGCCATCTCATCGTGCTCCGCCTGGGAAAGCAGATCTATCGCCAGCCAATCCGCACGGGCGGTCGAGTCCGCGAGTATCCCTATCTCGCTGGGGCCTGCTATCATATCGATATTGACTTCGCCGTAAACCAGCTTCTTGGCTGTCGCCACATATATATTGCCCGGTCCCGTGATCACATCGACTTTCGGTACGCTTTCGGTACCGTATGCCATAGCTCCTATGGCGGACGCTCCTCCAACTTTGAAGAGTCTCTCTATGCCACACAAATGGGACGCGGCGAGCAAAAGCTCGTTTATTTCATCGTCGGGCGTAGGAGTACACACCACTATCTCGTCCACACCCGCCACTATCGCCGGTATGGCATTCATAAGCAGAGAGCTCGGATAGGCCGCTTTGCCTCCAGGGATATAGAGCCCCGCCCTCTCTACCGGCGTGACCCTCTGCCCCAGCATGGAGCCGTTCTTTTCATACTCCATCCATGTGCGGGGCATCAGCTTTTCGTGGTAGTTCTCTATGCGCTCGTAAGCCAGATGCAAAGCCTCTTTGAGTTTGGGGTCGAGTCTGTCGTAAGCATCACGCATCATGGACCTGTCTATGGTGAGATCCGAATCTTTTTCCGGGCTCCAGCGGTCGAACATGGCTATCTGTCTCTTCAGGGCCGCGTCACCCTCCAGACGAATCTCTCTCAACAGTCCGGCAACCTTTTCGGTCACCGAATCCATATCCATTCTTCCTCTGTTCAGCAGCTCATCGAACTGCTCTTCGAATCTTTCGTCGCCACTGTAATATATCTTCATCTCCACTCACTCCTTTGTGTGCTTTTGCCGCCATGGCTTGTCATCAGCTTTTATAACGAGGGGTATTTCCTTCTGTATCGTTCCAGCATGCTCTCATTCCCCATGATACCGCCCTGGTGGATATAGAGTATCTCCCCATCGATCTCTTCGGTCAGATCCCGCAGAACCATCCACCCCTTGGGATCGTACAACATATCGAACTCCACGCCGCACTCTTTGCGCAATTCTATCCAAATTTCGTAAAACTCGCGGTAGAGTTTGCCGAAATGATATTTTTTAGACAAATCCACTATCCGCGGCCAATACCTGCTGTCCGGTTCGAGAAGAGAAAATTGCCTGCGCAGATACGACGAATCGCCGACACAGGGAGTCGTATAGACAGATATCGGATCATCGGTTACAAAAAAGTGTTTCCGCAAATACAGAGCCGTCGTTCCTGTGCCCGAAGGCAGAAACACACTCAGTTTCTCTACCCCATGCTCCGTGCGCCACCGCGATATCTCTCTGGCAAGCATCGCTATACCGTACTCCGACTCTTTCTGTCGTCCGCCCTCCTCTACAAACAGGGTATCTTCGGCAAACTCCACTCTCTCTTTCAATCCGTCTTCGATAAATACTGCTCCATTTTTCAGAGCCGCACGATAGTTTCCGATCGGATTGTTTTTTAGATAGGAGGGTATATGATCCACATGGTACTCGAACTCCCACCCCTTCATCCTGGCGAGAACAGACAGAGAGTACATGGCATTGGACTGGTTGGAGCCGTAGGAGACCACTTTGCGGATACCCGATAGATCGGAACGCAACAGAGAAAAGAATTTACGGGCTTTGTTGCCGGAAAAATCAGGATGTATGAGATCGTCTCTCTTGAGCAGATATCTTTTTGAAAAAAGCTCTATTGTCTCTACGGGAGTAGGTGTATTCAAACCGACTGACAACTCGTTCATATTATGCATAATCCTGATAAATACCTTATCGTCTAGTATCGTATGGTATCCCTCTTTGATATTTTAGTATAATTACAAGATAGTAAAACACTCAAACAAGTATAACGAGGAAACAGATATGAAAGCTGAACACTACTACAATCCCGATGGAGAAAACATACTGGATGAGAAGATTTACGGCGGTTCTCCTACCGGTTTCGTGGATTTCAACCGTCCGCGCTACAAGTGGAGCAGCAACATATACGATCTGATGAATGCCAATACCTGGTTTCCTTCGGAAGTGAACACCTCCAACGAAAAGAAACATTTCGAGCATCTGACCGACAACGAACAGGCAGTATACAAGCTGACATTCGCCCAGCTCAGCTTCAACGACAGCGCCCAGGAGGAGTATCTGAGCGACTTCCGCCGTCTGGCCAACAACCGCTTGGTCAAAGCCGTACTGAGTCTGCAGATCATGCAGGAGGTCAACCACTCCAAGAGTTATGCGGTACTGCTCGACGCGGCCGGTAACTCGAGCGAGGTGTTCGACCTCTACAAACACGATATAGCCCTGAACCGCAAAAACAGACGAATAGCGGAGCAGTTCGCGAGATATATTGACGGTGGTTCCGCCGACAAAATGCTTCTGAGCGCTATGGCAAGCGTCAATCTCGAAGGAATCTACTTTTTGTTGGGATTCAGCTATATCTATGTGCTCGGAGACAAAGTACCCGGAGCGAGAGATATGATCAAATTCATAGCCAGAGACGAGTTGAATACCCATCTTCCGCTATTTGCCAATATCTTCAAAACTATTTACGCCGAAAACAGCTTTTCGGCTTCCATCGTCGACAATATCTACGAAATGATCAAAGAGGCTGTCGATATAGAGTTGGAATATGGCAAATATCTCCTGGAAAACTATCCAATCATGGGTCTGACGGACGATTTGATGGAAAAAACGGTATACAACTACGCCAACGACAGACTCAAAAAGATCGGTCTCGATCCTATTTTTCCCGAAAGTCCGGAAACCTATCTGCAAAAACTGGTCAACAAGCATCTACAGATGAACGATGTGCGCAGCAACTTCTTCGAGAGCAATGTAGCCAACTATGCGAAATCCAGCATAGATCTGGATGACTTCTGACCGGTAATTCTCCCGGGCGGAAGGTTACCATGCGACCTGATTCTACTTTTGGCAGTAGTGAAAAATGTGGGGGGAATTACCGTTCGTTATCTTCTTTTTCTTAATTCTTTGACATAGTTTTCTAGTATATCAATATCTTTTTTAATTTCATCAATGTTTGGATATTCTTCTATTAATTCTCCAGCTGTATCATGTCCCCCAAAATATGTAGATGCTTTTGACATATTTTCTTCAATTATTTTATAATCATCATCTGTTAAATCAATTACCTTCTTTAATCGTTGAGTTTGTATAGCTCGACCAAATCTTGTAACAGTATTATTTAATAAAATTTCTTCTACTACTCGTTCCCAAGTTTCTCTTAATTTGCCATAAAATGTTTTTACTTCATCTTTATACTTTTCCTCTGTTTCT
>CAZYUW010000165.1:0-7232 GCA_964650685.1 uncultured Nitratifractor sp. | reverse complement strand
TCATATCAGTATAAAATCAGCTTTCTACTATCGCAAACTCGCCAGAGAAAACATTGAAAGAAAAAGCAATCTCAAGCCGGTAAGAGGAGAGATACTCGACACCAAGGGAAATTTTCTGGCCATAAACAAGATAGGTTTTTCACTCTCTCTGGCGCCTCATCTGACAAAAAAGAAAAAAAGGCTTCAGTATTTGACAACTCTGATAAAAAAGCACTTCAAGGATGTTGATACGGATTTGATGCTAAAGGTGTACAAGAGTAAAAACTCTCCTTACAATCACAAGTTTATAAAAGTGATAGATTTTATCTCATACGACGATATGATGAGATCCTATCCAAGATTGGCCGTAGAGCCTGAGATCAAAATAGAGACAGAAACCAAACGATACTATCCGTACGGCAAATACGCTGCTCATATAGTCGGATATGTCGGACGCTCCAATCAGAAAGAGAACGAGAAGGACAAGGTCGCCGCCATAGTGGGAAAAATAGGCAAAAGCGGATTGGAACTGTACTATAACTCTCTGCTGGAAGGAGAGCTGGGTTATGTGATCAGCAAGGTCAATGCCAGGAACAAAGAGATAGATATCCTCAAAAGAAGAGAACCTGTGGGCAACAGAAGCCTGAAGATAGTACTGGATATGAAGCTCCAGAAATATATATACGATATGCTTGACGATCAGGCGGCGGTTGTTGTGGTTATGAGAACTACCGGGGAGGTTTTAGCGGCGGTCAGCAGCCCTAGTTTCGATCCCAATCTCTTCGTAGGCGGCATCAGTGTCAAAGACTGGAAAGAGCTTCAGGAAAATCTGAATCATCCGTTTACCAACAAATTCATCAACGCTGTCTATCCTCCTGCTTCGGTGATCAAAATGGGAGTGGCGCTCGCTGTATCGAAATATGGCAAAGGAGTGCTGGACAGACACGAAGATTGCAAAGGATATATCACGATAGACAAGAGCAAGCACAAGTTCCGATGCTGGGCTCAGTGGGGGCACGGTGATGTGGATCTCAGGAAATCCATAAGAGAAAGTTGTGATGTCTACTACTACAACAAAAGCCTCGAGGTAGGAATAGATAATATCGCAAAAGTACTCAAGAGTATTGGGCTGGGAGTGAAGACAGGCATAGATCTGCCGCACGAATATAGAGGGATCATACCGGACAAAGAGTGGAAAATGAGACGCTACGGTCTGTCGTGGTACAAGGGCGAGACGGTGATTGCCGCGATAGGTCAGGGGTATGACAATATCACCCCTATGCAGGTAGCCAGATATACGGCATTTTTGGCTACGGGCAAACTGCCTACTCCCAGATTCGCGGCCGAAATAAACGGCAAAAAGGTAAAGTCTGTACTGAAAAAGATCAAATTCAACAAAAGGCACATGAGGGAGATACGAAACGGAATGTACGATGTCTGCAATGTTAGAAAAGGAACGGCGTACAAAACGATGCACGATCTACCGATAGTGGTTGCGGGCAAGACTGGTACCGCACAGGTGATCTCGATACCTCAGGATGTAAAGAAGAGGGTCAAAGAAGAGGATCTGGCCTATTTCAAAAAATCTCACGCTTGGATCACTACATATGCCCCTTTCAAGAAACCTGAATATGTCGTCACTGTTTTGATAGAGCACGGAGGACATGGAGGAAGCAGTGCGGGTCCGGTGGCCGCGAGGATATACAAATGGCTCTACTATAACGGATATTTCAAGGATCATCCTCTCGAAAAAGTCAAAAAAGAACTTATGGAGCTCAAGAAGAGTATCGAAGAAAAAGAAAACTCTCCCAAAAGAGATTAGCTTTTCGCTATCACGAATCTACCCGCTTTTTTGTCCTTTTGCATTTTATCCCACTTTTCGACGATGCCGTTCATCGCTATATAGATCCCATTTTTTTCACAAGCCAGAGCGAATCCATAAGCCGACGCGAGATTGGCCGATGCTTCTACGGGATCTATTGAGTATGGGATCATAGAGCCAGTAAGCACTATCAGGATACCCCGTGCATGTTTGTCCAGATATCTGGCTGTCTCTTTCATCGTATCGGTTCCGTGCACGATAACAATCTTTTTGTCAGAGTACGAGAGTACTCTCTCAAGCAAAACCTTTCTGTCGGAATCATCCATCTCGAGACTGTCTTTGCCTATGACGCTGTCGGTATCCAGTTCGCAGAGCCAGTGTTCGGCGATCGATTTTACAGCGGATGCATTGCCGTCTACAAGCAGCTCGCCTTCGATTTTGTCGTAATATTTATTGAATGTACCGCCTGTTGAAAGGATAAGTATTTTTTTCATGGACTCAATCGCTTTTTATCTGCATTCTAACGCAAGCATGGTAAAATAATGAAATTTTTTGGAGGTAAGTTCATGTTGATGAAGGGCAAAAAGGGAATCGTACTAGGTATTGCCAATAAGAAATCGATAGCATACGGTATCGCAAACGCATGCAGGCAACAAGGTGCGGATATGGCTATCACCTATCTGAACGAGCGTTTCGAGAGAAAGCTTCAGCCTATCGCCGAAGATCTTGGATGTGCCGATAGACTATATCCATGCGATGTCAGTAAACCCGAAGAGATCGTGGCTCTCAGGGAGGCTCTGCAGAAAGACTTCGGTAAGATCGATTTCATTGTGCATTCGATCGCATTCGCGCCAAAAGAGGGTTTAAGTGGACATTTCACCGATATTCCAAAAGAGGCTTTCAATGTAGCTATGGACATATCCGTATATTCTCTCATAGAGATAGCGCGCGAACTGAAGCCCATTATGAACGAGGGGTGTTCGATATTGACGCTTACATATTATGGTGGAGTGAAATATATACCCAATTACAACCTGATGGGTGTCGCCAAGGCGGCTCTGGAGATGTCGGTAAAGTATCTGGCGGAAGATCTTGGTCGTGACGGCATCAGGGTAAATGCTATCAGTGCAGGCCCGATCAAAACTCTCGCGGCAGCGGGTATAGGTGATTTTTCTTTTATGCTCAAGTGGAATGCGGCTCACTCTCCATTGCGCAGAAATGTATCCATAGAAGAGGTTGGCAACAGCGGCATGTATCTGCTTTCGGATCTAAGCAGAGCCGTTACCGGTGAGATCCACTATGTGGACAACGGATTCAACATCATGGGTATGCCCGCTGTCGATTTCGATGAAAACGGCAAGCCCCATATAGCCTGGAATGGCGAGGGGTGAGAGCGGTCTATTCGGATCCCTTAGCTCCTCGGGGGCTTGTTGTCTTTGGATTTAGCTGTATACATATCTTTCTTTGTTGGTTTGGAAATCATAGTAGCGTGCGATAGATGAAAAAGATGGGTGAGTCACTCGATTATAATCAAAAAAAGGCTTTCTATTCCAAGATATTGACCATATATGGCAGAAATCCGGTCTATGAGGCGCTGAGCGATCCGAAACTGGAGATACACAGGCTGCATCTTGCAAAAAGCAACAAGACCTCGTCCATTATCGAAAGAATAGAAAAAGCCGCCATACAGAGAGGTGTAGAGATCGTAATGCACGACAGAACTTCTTTGTCACGCATCTCCAAAAACGGGAGACAGGATCAGGGGGTGGCTCTGGATATCGTTATGAACAATTGGAGTTCTCCCGCTGAGTTCATCTCCAAAAACGATGAGTATAGAGTCATGGCGCTCGATGGTGTGACCAATCCTCAGAATGTTGGCATGATAGTTCGCTCCTGTGCAGCCGGAAAGATCGATGCGGTCATACTTCACGGAAAAAGCGCGGCATTTTTCTCCCCGTTGACTGTAAAGGCCAGCGCTGGCACCATTTTCAAGATACCTGTAATAAGAAGCGATTCTCTTTTTGACGCTTTGTGCAGCTTTATCAGGCATGATGCCGTTGTGTTTACTCTGGACGCGACATTGGGTAGAGAGTATAGAAGCTTAGAGTATCCACAGCGGTGCGTTTTTGTATTGGGCAACGAGAGCGAAGGGGTGAGCGCAGCTACAAGAGAGTTGAGTACCGAGAGTCTCTACATACCTATGCGAAGAGGTGTTGAGTCTCTGAATGTGGCCGCGGCCGCTACGCTGTTGGCTTTTATGGATCGATAATTTTCTATTTACGCGCATTATAGAGTGTCTACCACGACCCTCCACCACCTCCACCGCCTCCACCTCCAGAAAAGCTGCCTCCTCCTGAGAATCCTCCAGTAGAGCCACTTTCGGGTGATATACTTTGCGATGCCACACTTTCCGAGAAGTTTCCCATCCTGTTCAGATCGCCAAAGTACCATTGTGGTGATTGAACTTCGAGAGTGCTGTAAAACTCCAGCCAGTGTTTGTTGTGTCCAAAGAGTAGAGCGTATGGCAATCCTCTGTCGAGATATTCGGGATCTTCTTTCAGAAATCTTTTGATTCTATCTTTTTCGACTTTGGCCATAAATCTGCTATAGCCTTTGAGATATCGATAGAGATCTATACCTTTTTGGGTGTATATACCTGTTTTTCGATAGTAGTACCAGATTATCGCACCCAGTACCGGGATGAAAAAGAACGGCATTATCATGATCTCCTGTAGTGAGAGGTTTTTGATAAAAGCTCCAAAATGCATGATGCTGATCAGCGTCCATATGAGAGCGAAAAAGATGGCCAGATATCGTTTGTTATTCCATGAATGCATGAGCAGGCTCGCTCCAATGCTGAAAAATACCGCGCCCATTATGGATACTATAGCCCCTTCCGCTCCAATCACCTTGAATGTCGCATAGAATGAGTATGCCGTTATCAGCAGCGCCGGCACGGAAGTGTATACAAGTAAAGCGAAGCGGGATTCTTTTGGATTCTCTTTCATGTATCCCTCTGTGACAGACCACGAATAGAGCAGATCGCTTATCGTATTCAGAGCATCGTTCACCCTCGTCGCTTTGCTTTGCGAGCTTTTGCCAAACACAAATATGTTGGAGTTTGCGAAGAGCAGGCTATCCAGGATATACAGTTGATCTCGCGTAAGACCGCTTCTATCTTTTTCGATCTTTTTAACGAAAGGATTTGAGCTTTTTTTGTCATTGTATATTTCGAGATATCCAAGCTGGCCCAGTTCCAGGATCGCGGCGCTTAGATCTCTATTGTCCGCGAACTTGTCGTACAGCAATCCCGATTGCAAAAGACTCAGGCCGCTGGGTGGATAGTACCGAGTGGAATCTGAGACTATGTTTTGGCGAGATCCGAGTGTACCGGCGATATGGCGAACAAACAGAAAAAAGAGTATCGTAATCACAGCAGGCCATCTCGTCAAAAGCACTTCACTGGGTTGGCTTTTGAAATTTTCAGAACCTATTTGATCCAATAGAGCCAACGGGTATAAGATCTCTACGGTCAGACCTTCATGAGGAGCGAAGTCTTTGGCTGTGATATGAAAATGGTGTTCATCTATCCAGTCGGGATTGGAAGCTTTGTTGCCTCTGGAGCCATATTTTCCCGTGTAGGTATACACTTCTGTATTGTAAATATTCAGTTTTGCAGGGAGATACAGGTCGACCTCTATGTTTCTTATGCCTATGTCCCACCCCGTTCCTACCGCATTCCATCTGATAGCGTCCATTCCGGATTTTTCAGCAGGCATTACACCTTTTTTGACAATATATTCTATTTTATAGCTGTGTATGCCGCTAATAGTTTTGTCTGGGTCTCCTATTTTTATTCTAAGCATCTCTCCGCTTTCGCGCTTTCTTATTGACTCTGTTTTCCATATGGAATTGTTTTGGCCGTCAACTTTGACCGAAATTACAGATAAGCCTGTCTCTTTGGGCCAACTGTGTCCATCTATTTTGACCGTTTTGGGTATATCCCTATATATTCCATGTTTCTTTTTTGCAGCAAAATCGTAGTCTATTTTTTCTGATATATGTATTTTTCCGCTTTGAAGAACCGTGATTTTTATATCGTAGTTTATTATCTCTTCCGCATAAATCGGTGTTATCCAATAAATACACGATACCAGCCAAAGCAGATATTTCATTTTCATGATTGTGTATCCAGTTATCCCTCAAGTTCAATTTTGGGCATCTTTTTTATATTTCGTACCTCGTTCTCTTCCAGTTCGAAGAACTCTTTTGGTTTAAAATTGAACTTTTGCGCTATCAAAAGGTCGGGAAACGATTCAATTCGAGTGTTGTAATCCCTCACAACTGCATTGTAGTATCTTCTCGCGTTTTGTATAGCATCTTCCGTCGCGGAAAGTTGATTTTGCAGTTCCAGAAAATTGACATTAGTTTTCAGGTCTGGATACGCTTCCGCGAGTGCGAAAAGTCTTCCGAGAGCCTGAGTCAGCACTCCTTCGGCTTGCGCATGTTCGACGACACTTTTCGCCTCGAGTCCCACGCGTCTGGCTTCCACTATTTTTTCGAGCGTGTCGGCTTCATAGTTTTTATAGCCTTTTACTGTGTCCACAAGCGCGGGTATCAGATTGTATCTGCGTTTGAGTTGAACATCTATATCGGACCATGCGGATTCGACAGATTGATTCGAAGATACCAGTCTATTGTATAGTGCTACACTATAAATCCCTATACCGATAATGATAAGCGCCATTATCGTTAAAGCATCCATATGCATACTCCTTTTTAACATTATATCACACATGAATCTTCTATCTTTTATGTGAAAAATCGACTAGAAACAAGATGGATTTTAGATCAAATTTTTCATCCAGATTTTACACAAAAAAGATTTTTATGTTATAATCGTGTTACAATTTATTAATTCTGAAAAGGATGGCAATGTTACTGGAAAAAGCGAAGGAGATTGTAAAAGAGAGCAAAAAAAGATCGCTGTCAGAAATGGATAGACTATTGAGTGACCCCGAGGTAAAAAAAACCGCAAGATATCTCGCGAAACATATGTCGCAATCAGCAGCAAGAGAGAAGCTCAACGAAATCCTCGAAGAAGCAGGCAGACTGCCCAAAACAAAAACAGGCAAAACTGTCAGAATAACCCTTCAAAGATTCAAGACTCTGCTGCCCAGACACAACAAAAGGCATTCCGGACAGTAGAATCTATTGCCCACCGGATTTACTCGAAGTTAATTTTTGATGATGCAGAATATTTTGGCTAAATCTGTCTTGCACTATATACTTTAGGGTCAAGACAACTTGAGAGGTTCATTTCTAAAGATTTCTAACAATATTTTGTAGAGATCTTCGCCTCTGTGATTGAACCTGAACTCACACTCTTTGAGATGCAAATTAAAGCTTTTTTTGTCAATTCCTCTGAATT
>CAZYUW010000164.1:0-10291 GCA_964650685.1 uncultured Nitratifractor sp. | reverse complement strand
CCACCGGCCTCTATCTCATCTGAAAACTCTCTCCCCAGCTTCTCGCACAATCTTTTGTCGACCTCGTAAGCCGCAACACTGCCAATCTCTACAAGTCTTCTGGTTAAATCACCTAATCCAGGCCCGATCTCGACAATCTCCCAATCGTCTTTCAAGTCGGGCATCGATTGGATGATTTCATCCAATACCACCTCGTCTTTCAAAAAATTCTGACCAAATCTTTTGTCAGCCAACTCTCCGATTTTTTCATCTCCGGGATTCATTCTACTCTTTTTTATCTTAAATAAACAACTATTTGACGCCCTGGGCAGCTCTTTTCGCGATTATTCAAAATTGGCTATAATCTCGTCTGTGGCAACCATTTCGTGCACAGGCATTTTTTTGCCATCAAACAACTAAAAACGGATAATCAAGTGGAATATTTTGCCAAGCGTATTATACCATGTCTCGATGTCGATAAAGGACGCGTCGTCAAGGGTATCAATTTCGTAGGATTGAGAGATGCCGGAGATCCAGTAGAGATAGCTAAGCGTTACAATGACGAAGGTGCGGACGAAATCACTTTTCTGGATATCACTGCAACCGACGAAAAAAGAGGCACTATCGTAGAAGTGGTCAAAATGGTCGCCAAAGAGGTATTCATACCTTTGACTGTTGGCGGAGGCATAAAAAAACTACAGGATATATATGAGCTGCTTGACGCCGGCTGCGACAAAGTCAGTATAAACTCCGCTGCGATAAAAAAACCAGAGTTTATAGAAGAAGGAGCGAAGAGATTCGGGTCACAGTGCATTGTAGTCGCTATAGATGCGAAAAGAGTGGCACCTTCACGATGGAATATATTTGTGCACGGAGGCAGAATAGACACAGGTATCGATGCTATATCATGGGCCGAAGAGGCTTACAATAGAGGTGCCGGCGAGCTTCTGGTTACCTCGATGGATGCCGACGGAACGAAAAAGGGATTCGACAATGAACTCAACCGAATGATAGGAGAGGTCGCCCCGATACCCATAATCGCAAGTGGAGGGGCCGGCACAATGAAGCACATCGAAGAGGCCTTTACAATAGGCAAAGCCGATGCCGCTCTTGCTGCATCGATCTTTCATTTCAAAGAGATAGATATCGTCGATCTCAAACTTTATCTAAAAGACAAAAATATCCCGGTAAGAGTATGAATATAATAGTTTGCGCAGGTGAAAGTGAAACATTTTGGTTCGCGGAACCTATAGGGATAGGGCTCGTAAACTCCGCCATAAATCTTACGCGAATATTGATCGAAAATGGAGATATCAATCATATTCTTTTTGTAGGAACCGCCGGAAGTTATGGCAGAAATAAAATATTCGATATTGTAGAATCAAAAACGGCGGCCAATATTGAGCACGGCTTTTTCGACGCGAAATCGTATACACCTATAGACAATGTTATAAGCTCTTCAGACGATGTTTCACGTGAAACAGTAGTGAACAGTTCCAATTATATCACGACAAACAAAGACATTGCCGAAAGATTCCTGGAGGCGGGATTGGACTTGGAAAATATGGAGTTTTTCTCCGTAATGACGGTTGCCAAAAGTTTCAATATTCCAGCAGGAGGAGTATTTGCGGTTAGCAATTATTGTGATAAAAATGCTCACGAGGAGTTTCTTGAAAACAGAAAAAGAGCTATGAATATTCTGGAAGAGCATTTGAGAAGCAAAAAAATAATATAGAGAAAACGATGAAAAAAAACATACTTGACTACAGTAAAAAAGAATTGGAGACTCTTTTGAGTCCTTCTTTCAGAGCGAAACAAATTTATAAATGGGTATATCAACAGCATGTAGAAAAGTTCTCCGAAATGGAAAATTTACCCAACAAAATGAGAGAAAAGCTCGATAGCGAATATACCATCAAAAACATGAAGATCATAAAAAAAGAGGAGAGTATAGACGGAAGCGTCAAATATCTTTTTTTATTGGAAGATGGCCATACAATAGAGTCGGTTCTGCTTTTGATGAAAGAGGCACAGTATCATGAAGATGGAGCCCTGAAACACCACAGAAGATATACAATCTGCCTCTCGACCCAGATTGGATGCAAAGTTGGTTGCGCTTTTTGTCTCACTACAAAAGGAGGTTTTGTAAGAAATCTAAACGCAGGAGAGATCGTAGGACAGGTGCTGGAGATAAAAAAGGACAACGAGATACCATCCAATCACAGAGTGAATCTGGTTTATATGGGAATGGGCGAACCTCTGGACAATCTGGAAAATGTAGCTAAATCGGTAGAGATATTCAAGGATATGGATGGATTGAGCATATCTCCCAATCGGCAGACTATCTCAACTTCCGGCTTGAGCACAAAAATAAAAAAACTTGGTGAATTGAATCTGGGAGTCAATCTGGCTATATCTCTACATGCTGTCGACGATGATCTTAGAGAAAAACTTATGCCAATAAACAGAGCTTACAATATATCCTCTATCATAGAAGCCGTAAAAGATTTTCCTGTAAACCAGAGAAAAAAAGTTCTCTTCGAATATCTGGTAATAAAAGATCTGAACGACGATATAGATTCGGCAAAAAAACTGGTCAAACTACTGAATGGCATAAAAGCAAAAGTGAATCTGATATATTTCAATCCTTACGAGGGAAGTGAATTCAAAAGACCGGAAGCCTCCACTATGAGAAAATTTCAGGAGTATCTGCTGAGCAAAGGCGTACTATGCACCATTAGAGAATCCAAAGGTATAGACATCTCTGCCGCATGTGGACAGCTAAGAGAACAAAACGGCAAGGAGAACAGATGACGAATCTCGATTTAGCTCTATATATAATAGTTTTTTTGGTCGTAGCGGTCGGAGTAGGGGGATTCATTGTGGCCGTCTGGAAAAAAGACTCCTGAAAAGATAACATAGTACAGGAAAAACATCTGTCTATTCTTCCCATATTCGCTCGATCTCTCTAAAAAAATCATTGCGGCTCACTATATGAAATCTGTTAGCAAAATAAAATTCCAGAGAATATGCGTGCAACATTAATCTCGGAGCTCCTGTGTATCTCAATCTTTCCGACTCGGTCAATCTCTCTTCGAGATATTTTTCCGCAATTTCAAAATCCGTTCCATATAGAGGATCACCCAAAATAGAATGTTTCACGTGAAACAAATGCAATCTTATCTGATGGGTTCTGCCTGTATGAGGAGTGCACTCCAGAAGCGTTGCATCTCTATCTTTGTCATAATAGAGTGGCACAAAGTCGGTGAGTGCCGCTTTGCCTGATGCACTGATCATCGCTTTGTGTTTGCATTCGCTGTAGTCCCTGTTCAATCTTATCGGTTGATTCACACTGAACGCTGACTCTATCCTGCCTCTTACCCACGCTCTATATTTTTTTTTGATAGTTCTATTTTCAAATGACGATTTTAGAAATTTTTCCGCCTGCTTATCTCTACTGGCAAGAAGCAATCCGGAAGTCTCCTTATCTATCCTGTGCACTGCATTTGCTTTAAAACCCCCATAATATCGCACTTCATCAAGCATAGAGTGTGGAGTTTGCATAGTTTTAGGATGCACTAGAACCCCACTTGGCTTCTCGAAAACCATAAACTTGTCTGTACTGAAAACCGGTGCCCCAAGGATTGAATGGGGCTCAAAAACAGTGATCTCTATTTCACCTTTTGCCACCAGCGATTTATCTTTTATGATCTTCCCGGAGATAGATACTCTTCCTCTATCTATCATTCTCTGGGCTTCCCCTTGGGTTATATTCAGCTCTCTCATCAAAAAAACAAAGAGAGGCTGTTTTTCATGAATATGATAAATTCTTTTAACGAAAGACAATCACCGTTCCTTAATGGCATTTTTTATAGAATAGTATCAAAAAGTGATGACGAGGTTTTTATGGTAGAGAGATACGCCCGAGAAGAGATGAAAAGCAAATGGACCATGCAAGCCAAATATCAGGCTTGGCTCGATGTGGAAAAAGCGGTCGTAAAGGCTTGGAGCAAACTGGGCCTGATCCCTGACGATGATGCGGACAAGATCATAAAAAACGCCGATTTTTCCATAGAGAGGATCGATGAGATCGAAGCGGAAACGAAACACGATCTGATCGCGTTCACAACGAGTGTATCTGAATTTCTGGGCGAAGAGAGCAGATGGTTTCATTACGGGATGACCAGTTCCGATACTGTCGACACCGCCGTGGCTCTGCAGATGAGAGATTCCCTGAAACTTATAATAGACGATGTCGAAATGGTGATGGAGTCGATCAAAAAAAGAGCTTTCGAGCATAAATATACACTCATGGTAGGCAGAAGCCATGGTATCCATGGAGAACCTATAACATTCGGTCTCGTGCTGGCGGTATGGTATGATGAGATGGACAGGCATCTGAAAAATCTGAAAGAGACTCTCGAAGTGATCTCTGTAGGTCAAATCAGCGGAGCTATGGGAAATTTTGCCCATGCGCCTCTGGAACTCGAAGAGTTGACATGCAAGGAGCTCGGCCTCAAACCGGCTCCGGTAAGCAACCAGGTAATTCAAAGAGACAGATATGCGAGACTGGCGTCGGCTCTGGCTCTTCTGGCCAGCTCGATAGAAAAATTCGCCGTACAGATACGCCACTGGCAGAGAACTGAAGTGTATGAAGCTGAAGAGTTTTTCTCCAAAGGCCAAAAAGGCAGCTCCGCGATGCCTCATAAAAGAAATCCTGTCCTTACGGAAAATATTACCGGATTGGCTCGTATCGTCAGAGCTTTCGTGATTCCCGCTATGGAAAATGTGGCATTGTGGCATGAGAGAGATATATCCCATAGCTCCACTGAAAGATTCTGGCTACCTGATAGTTTCATTACATCTGATTTCATGCTGCATAGATTCAATGGCGTCATTTCGAACCTGAGCGTGATGCCGGAAAATATGATAAAAAACCTCAACCTCACGGGAGGTCTGGTGTTTTCTCAGAGAATTCTTCTCGAGCTCCCGAAAGCTGGCGTTAGCAGAGAAGATGCGTATAAAATCGTCCAGAGAAACGCCATGAAGGTGTGGCAGGAGATCAAAGAGGGCAAAGCCACAGTTAACGAAAAGGGGGAGAGTCTTTTTCTACAATATCTGCTCGCGGACGAAGAGCTCAGAGAAAAACTAAACGAAGATCAAATACGGGAAGCTTTCAACTACGACTACTACACCAAAAATGTCGATAATATTTTTCGAAGAGTTTTTGGAGAGTAAAGTTTTGATCGTTTTTCACTGCTGAAATTCTATGTTGGAAAACCCAAATTTATACCTGTCAATCTTATCTAAACTCAAGGTGATTTTGAGTAAAATCCTACTCTATAGATTCTCCGGAAACACCCTGTCGGTATCCATCCAGGTACTCATTGAATCCACGATAAAATGGGGATATTTCCGGTAATCATCCCTGCCAGGAGAAAAGATGATCAGAGTAGTGAAACGCAATGGCCGTATAGAAACGCTGGATATATCGAAAATACAAAAATATACCGCGGCGGCCGTAAAAGATCTCGACGGGGTGAGCCAGAGTGAATTGGAAGTGGATGCGAAGCTGCATTTCATAGATATGATAAGCACCGAAGAGATACAGCAGACTTTGATCAAAACTGCCGTCGATAAGATAGACATAGACAAGCCAAACTGGACATTCGTGGCCGCACGACTTTTTCTCTACGATATTTACCACAAAGTGTCCGGTTTTACAGGATATATACATCTTAGAGACTATTTCGAAAAGGGAGAAAAAGAGGGCAGAATAGTATTGGGGCTCAAAGAGAAATACGATCTGGACGATCTAAATGACTATATAAAAACCGAAAGAGACCTGCAGTTCACATATCTTGGGATCAAAACTCTTTACGACAGATATCTTCTCAAAGACCGCAACGGAAAACCTATCGAGCTTCCTCAGCATCTTTTTATGGCGGTCGCCATGTTTTTGGCTCAAAACGAATTCGACTCTCAAACCTGGGCGAAAAAGTTTTACGACATTTTGAGCAAATTCGAAGTTATGGCAGCCACTCCCACACTGTCCAATGCCCGAACACCGAGACATCAATTGAGCTCATGCTATATAGGCTCCACGCCTGACAATATTGAGGGAATATTTGACGGTTACAAAGAGATGGCTCTTTTGAGCAAGTTTGGAGGCGGCATAGGGTGGGACTGGACCCAGGTTAGAGGAATGGGATCTTACATAGATGGCCATAAACACGCAGCTGGGGGCATTGTGCCGTTTCTCAAAATCGCCAACGATGTAGCGGTCGCTGTAGATCAGCTCGGTACCAGAAAGGGGGCGATCGCGGTCTATCTGGAGCCATGGCATATAGATATCAGAGAGTTTCTCGATTTGAAAAAAAATTCTGGAGAAGAGCGCAGAAGAGCGCACGATCTCTTTCCGGCTCTGTGGATAAACGATCTCTTCATGAAGCGGGTCAGAGATGATGAGACCTGGACTCTTTTTGATCCATACGAAGTCAGAGAACTTTGCAATCTCTATGGGAATGAGTTTGAAGAAAAATATATCGAGCTGGAGCAAAAGGAAAATATCACCAAAGAGGTGATCTCTGCCAAAGCTCTGTGGAAAGAGATTTTGAGAAGTTATTTCGAAACAGGAAACCCTTTTCTCGCTTTCAAAGACGCAGCCAACCGCGCCAACCCCAACAAGCATTGCGGAATAATAAGAAGCTCCAATCTGTGTACGGAGATATTTCAAAATACCGCTCCAAATCACTACAAGATCAAAGTAACTTTCGGCGACAAAAGTGAAAAGTTCTTCGAAGAAGACGAGATGGTAAAAGTCGACAGCGGCATGGTAAAACCAGCCAGGAAAATAACCGCTCTCGACACATTGAATGGAAAAGAGATATGGATGGTAGAAAAGGAGAAGTTCGACGGGGATACCGCGGTATGTAATCTGGCTTCGATAAATCTTTCCAAAATAAACTCTATAGAGGATATAGCCAGAGTCGTTCCCACTGCCATAAGAATGCTCGACAATGTAATAGATCTAAACTTCTATCCTTTGGCTAAAGTGAAAAACACAAATATTCAAAGCAGATCTATCGGACTGGGAATCATGGGGGAAGCCCAGATGCTGGCTGAAAGCGCTATAGAGTGGGGCAGCAACGAACACTTCAATAAAATCGACGAAATCATGGAATCCATAAGCTATTATGCCATCAAATCTTCCAGTGATCTGGCTATCGAAAAAGGTTCGTACCCTCTTTTTGAAGGTTCCGACTGGTCAAAGGGTATATTTCCCATGGACAAAGCCAATCCTGAAGCATGCAAACTGGTCGACAGAGGAGGTCTTTTCGGATATACTCACGATTGGATGGCTTTGAAAGAAAAAGTCAAAAAAGATGGAATGAGAAATGGCTATCTTATGGCGATCGCCCCTACCAGTTCAATTTCTATTTTGACAGGAACGACACAGGCAATAGAACCTGTTTACAAAAGAAAATGGTTCGAAGAGAATCTATCCGGTTTGATACCGGTTGTAGTACCCAATCTCTCTCCGGATACATGGCAATACTACACACCAAGTTACGATCTGGATCAGAGACTGCTCATAAGAGCAGGAGCCATAAGACAGAAATGGATTGACCAGGGACAAAGTCTCAATATATTTATTACACTGGATAAGGCAAGTGGACGATATCTTAACGATATATATATGGAAGCGTGGAAATTCGGTCTCAAATCAACATATTACCTGCGCAGTCAGTCACCGGAAGCTGCAAAAGCTGAAGAGGGAGTGGAAGACAGAAGTATGGAGTGTATAGGCTGTCAATAGAATATCAGGTCGATATTTCGATATCTTCGATAAGTAGTTGGACGGTTGTTTCGTTTCCATATTCATTGAGAACGACAGTATATGTCAAATCCACAAATTTCCCAGTTTCAAAAATATCTCCCATCCCAAAATCGACTGCATGAATATATCTGCCATCACTTTCGAAAATGTATCGTTTGAAATTTTTGGAAAATATGGACGAGGAGACGATCTTTAAATTTCTACTTATGAATCTTGGTCTGGGATTCATATATCCATATGGTTCGTATTTTTCAAGAAGATTATATAGATCGATATCTATCATATCCGCTTTCAACTCGCCGATTACAGTTTCATCTTCCATATTATCGAAATCCGATCTAATGTCCGCTTCTCTCTCCAAAACATCGATAAAATCTTTTAAAAGATCAGGGTTTACGCTCAACCCGACCGCATTTGAGTGACCACCGAACTTTTCCATCAAATATCTATGTTCACTCAACAGATCGAACAGATCGAAATTCCCGCAGGATCTACCGCTGCCTTTATATACACCGTTTTTTTCACTCAAAACCAACGCGGGACATCCATATCTTCTGGCCAGTCTGGAAGCTACTATTCCCAAAACACCCTCATGCCAGTTTTTTCCATAACTTACTATGATGGATCTTTTTTCATTTATCGTTTGCGTCGCCTCTTCGGTTATTTCCGATTCCAGTTTTTTGCGGCGCTGATTGAACTCTTCGAGTATATTCATATATTTTTCGGCTTCAGAAACAGTCGATGCACAAAGAAATTCACAAGCATACGAAGCACTCTCCATTCTACCCGCACTGTTAAGCAGAGGTGCCAGACCAAAAGCTATATCTTCCGCCAAAATTTTCTTCTTGTTTTTTCTGGTGCTGTATACTGAGATATAAGCTTTGCCTTTGTTGTTGAGTATTTTCAATCCACTTTTCAACATTGCTCTGTTAATCCCTGTCAAAGGCATTATATCGGCCACTATGGCCAAAGCCACATAATCCAACAGAGTTTTCATATCCATGGCGAAATGACCAGCTCTATTCAATGCGGCACACAAATACCACGCTATCTGCGCTCCACATATCTCCTTGTATGGAAAATCACATTCATTCTTTTTCGGATCAATCACAGCATACGCGTCAGGTACTGTTTCCGGTACATTGTGATGATCCGTTATTATCAAATCTATACCATTCTCCTTACAATATCTGGCAGCATCCACAGAAGCTATACCATTATCTACTGTGATTACCAAATTCGCTTTGTCAATCTTTTTCAAAAACTCTACAGATAGACCGTACCCATCTTCGAATCTGTTCGGTATATACCACCTGATATCTACACCGATAAATGAAAAAAATTTTCTAATAACTACTACGGAAGATACTCCATCCACATCGTAATCACCAATTACTGAGATTTTCTCACGGTTTTTTATTGCCTTCAGGATCCTCTTTACGGCAATGTCCATATGATCGAAAAACATTGGATCGGGCAGATCTCTCAGCGTCAGATTGTCGATACGCTTTTGTAAAATATCGGAAATATCTTCTCTTTTGAGTGATCTGTATCGCTTTTTTATGATCAACTGCCCCTGTAGATAGATGAAGCTTTTACAAAAGAAAATATCGTTGGATTCGGGTTTTGCAATCTGGATGTAAACTCGGGATGAAATTGAACACCCAGAAACCATGGATGATCTTCTATCTCGACAGCTTCAATCAAGCCATCTGATTCACCGGTAACGATCATACCTGCTTTTTCAAAACTCTCTCTATATGCGGGATTTGCTTCGAATCTATGACGATGTCTTTCATATATAATATTGGTGCCATAAGCCTTTTCTAGATTTGAACCACTTTTTACATTACATCTATACTCGCCCAGTCTCATTGTCCCACCAAGCGGAGATGTCATTGTCCTGACCTGTCTTGCACCTGATGCGTCGATAAATTCATCTATGAGATAGACAATATGGTTTTTGCTTTTTTCATCGAACTCTACGGAGTTGGCATCCTCCAGACCAAGAACATTTCTGGCAAACTCTATCATCGACAGTTGCATACCGAGACATATCCCCAAAAATGGTATCTTCTCTTCTCTTGCATATTTGATGGCCGAGATCTTCCCTTCGACTCCTCTGTTGCCAAATCCTCCAGCCACCAGAATACCGTTTACATTACTGAGATATTTTTCCGCTCCGTCATTTTCTATCTTTTCGCTATCGACCCACTTTATCTTCACCCGTTTATCCAGATTGGCACCAGCGTGTATCAAAGCTTCGGTCAAAGATTTGTACGACTCTTTGAGATCGAGATATTTGCCAACAAAGGCTATCTCCACCTCTCCTGAAGGAACTATAATTTTATTGACCAGTTCGTTCCACTCATCCATTTTGGGTTTCAAATCACCCAATTCCAGTTGCTCGGCAATAGGAGTCAATATATCCTGAGCCATAAAATTTATAGGTACCTGATATATCGTAGGCGC
>CAZYUW010000163.1:0-4146 GCA_964650685.1 uncultured Nitratifractor sp. | reverse complement strand
TCTGCTTTAACATATCGACCTGCTTTTCAGTCTCTACTCCTTCCGCGACATACTCTACACCCAAATCTTCACACATGGAAACAATATGTTTGCAGATTTTATAACCCTTTTTGTTGTCAAGTATATCTATCATGCTTTTATCCATCTTTATCGTACTGATATTGAAATCCGATATGACACCAAAACTGGAGTAACCTATTCCAAAATCGTCGAGTGCTATATTGAAACCGTTGTCAATCAAAAAATTCAAGTTCTTCTCCGCGTTTTCAAATTTCAGCAGCGATCTCTCTATAACTTCAAATTCTATATTGAATCCACGCAGCATTTCGGATATCTCTTTTATCGTTTCTCTGCTGTGGAGAGTATCGGGATGTAAATTTATGCTGATATCAGGATGGAAATCCCTCTGCGCCCATTTCAACAGATCGTTTTTTACCTCTTCGCAAACCCATATATCTATGATCTCTGCCAAACCGGCCTTTTCCAGATCTTCAAGAAAGTATGGCCCTACGATCTTTTCTTCTCTGGTTTTCAGTCTCAACAGAGCTTCGAACGAGTCGCATGTTTTGTTTAAAATATCGACTTTTGGTTGATAGTACACCATTAGGGTATCTTTGTTGAGTATATCTATTATCTTGTCCACCTTGTAGCTTGACTGAATAATGGATCTTTGAGCCATATGTGACGAAATGCCCTCTTTGGCTTTCAGAGGAGTGGTGATATCGAGTTTGTTTTTGAGATTTCTATAATGATCTTTTGATGTCTGCGCTTTCGTGTAAGCCCTTACAAAAGGCAGATATACCAAAGTTCCGATTATTAACAAAAACAGCTGCAGCAATACTACAACCGCGCTTCCGTCACTTTTGGCATACGAGTCCAAAAAAATCGGCATAGTCCACACCACATTGAAATCCGTAAACGATACGGGATATACCAAAAGTACCAAATAGGCAATCAAAAGATTCAATAAAGGACCCAGTACAAACGGAATAAAAAGATACCGATTAAGTACGATCGGCAGACCATAAATAAGTATCTCGTTTATATTGAATATCGCAAAAGGCATAGCCAGCTTTGCTATCTTTGTACTGTGTTGATCCTTTCTGTTTATAAGAAGCGCCAGGATCAGAGACAAACCCATGCCTGAGCCACCAGAAAGAGCAAAGATGCGATAAAACTCCAGATAACTCAGATTTGGAAAAATATCGTTACTCAAAAACGAAACGCCAAAAATAGCATTTACCATATGCGGCCCGTGAATACCGAAAAACCAGAATATCTGACTCAAGAAAGTTCTAATCGGCAGCAGTAGATAGTCTGGCAAAAATGAAGCCACGATATGTTCTATATGGCTGAAGTTGCCGCCTATGCCTTGAGACAAAAAAATAAAAAAACAGGTCATTATGATATAAGCGAGCAAAAAAGGGTAGAGGTATTTAAATACTCGACATATATGGATATTGGTCTCCACATAGGATATGGAAAAATTGAATCTGCTTATTATACCTTTGAGCAAAAAAGTGGAAATTATGGGAATGATAAGCACTATGATATTAAATTTATCGACAAAAATCTTTTCAGAATGACTGGCATAATCATGAAATGCCGACAGTGTCGCATATACCGATATAGATAAAAATATGACGATAATTTGATTTGTACTGTACCTGACCGAAAAGTGGTAAGCGAGAGAGACGAGCACCACAAAAGCAGTAAAACCACTTATTAGACCGCTTATCGTATCGAGAAGTTTCAGATCTAAAAACTGCAGATTGAAATACGCGGCCGATTCGCTTAGTATAATAGCCAGCGAAGAGAGCAAAAGATATGGCACTATCGCGACAAAAGACTCCTGTATCGCGATAATGAAAAGATTTATCTTCTCTCTCTTCACACTCTATATCCTCTATATCCTTCGGGGGGATGTAAATTCATTGATTTTCGGGATATGATAGCATATTCCAAAAAAAATAAACAAGCTCTACAAACCATAAAGTCGTCTAAACACTATCATTCCAAGGATAGTCGCCACTATACTGAAAAGCACATTGAAAACTATATTAGCAGCAGCTTTGGCAAACAAGCCCCCCTGCAGCATCAAAATGGTTTCGAGAGAAAAGGTCGAAAATGTCGTCAGCGCCCCAAGCAGTCCGGTCACATACATCGCCTTCTGGGAGGGTTCGATGGTCTGCTCGAAGTAGAGAAACAAAAAACCTATCATGAAGCTGCCTATAGTATTGACGCCTATGGTGCCGTAGGGGAAAGAGCTTCCAAGTAGTCTCTGCAAAGCGCTGGATATCGAAAAGCGCAATATAGCACCCATAAAACCGCCTATGCCTACATAGATAAAAATGGGCAGGTGCATCTATCGAACCTTAAGTGCTGCAGTTTTTGTATCTCAGAACCTCGACATCGCTCAGTGTGACGAGTCCCTCTCCTATCAGATCGCCGCGACTACGCAGAAAATCCTCTATCTTCTCCCTGTCATCTATGATCTCTATCACCAAAGGGAGTTTCTGCGAAAGGCTCCATATCTCGAAAGTGTGCACCTCCGTATGAACACCTATGCCCGCCGAAGCCTTGAAAACCGTTGCGCCCGCGAGGCCGTCCTCTTTTGCCGCGCTTAGAAGTTTTTGCCATACGGGTTGACCTTCATATCTGTCCGAGCTGTCGATATATATACGAAGAAGTTTTTTTCTTCCCAGATATTTTTTCACATTCACGCTCCGAATTTCACTCTTCGAATATCACGAGATCGTATCTGCTCTTTTTGATCACCGCTTTTCCCGCAGGGACGGAGCCGTTTCTGTTCGCCACCCTGAGCTCCTCTCTGAGGTGCTCTATTTCGTTCTCCATCTTTTCCATCTGCTCTTTGAGTCTCAATATGACATCCACGCCGGCGAGATTGATACCCATATCCCTCGTCAATCTCAATATCATCTTCATCCTGTCGATATCGCGCATAGAATAGAGCCTCATTCTCCCCTGTGTCCTGGCAGGCTCTATCAGGCCGTCTCTCTCGTACTGGCGCAGTGTCTGCGGATGTATCTTGAGCATATTGGCAACGACGCTGATCAGATATACCGGTTCATCGTAGTTGTGCATAGCTGGCTCCTTCTCAATTATCGGGTAGTTTCTCTTCACACATTTTGCGCAGATCTTCAGGCAGAGACTCCACATCCGGCAACACTATGTTGGCCACGAGGTATAGATCTCCCCTCTTTCCGCTCTTTCGGTTTGGAAAACCTTTCTCCCTGAGCCTGAACTTCTGCGAGTTCCTTGTGTTCGATGGTATCTTTAGCGTGACCTCCTTTTCAGGGGTCTGCACTTTGATCTTGCCACCAAACAGAGCTAATTTGAGAGGTATATCTATTGTTTTGTAGAGATTATACCCTTTGCGCTCATATTCACCAGATGGGGCCACTTCGACGGTGATCAACAGATCGCCGCGCTGAGCCCCATGAGCGCGGCCTTTCCCTCTGACACGGAGAGTTTCGCCGCTTTTTATCCCTGCCGGTATCTTGATATCGAAACTCTCACCGTCAGGAGTGTTTACATGATGCTTTCCACCCAGTATAGATACACTGAAAGGCACGGTGATTTTGATCCTGCTGTCCAGATCGGGCGCCCCATAGCCCCCGAAGCCTGATGTGCGGGCACCGAAACCTCCGAACCCTCCACCTCCGAACATGGCTCTGAGTATCTCTTCTAGATCCACATCCGCACCCTGGCTACGCGCGAAATCACTGAAGTTCTGACCACCGAACATCTGATCTCCGAACCTGTCGTACTGAGCCTTCTTTTCCGGATCGCTCAACACTTCATACGCCGCGTTGATCTCTTTGAACTTCTCCTGCGCGTCTGGTTCCTTGTTTATATCGGGATGGTATTTCCTCGCCAGTTTTCTGTACGCTTTTTTTATCTCGTCCGCCGACGCGTTCTCACTGACCCCCAGTGTCTCATACAGGCTTTTTGCCATCTCTCCTCCACATCTCAAGCTTCAAATCGATATATTCTGTCGGATTATATCAAAAAACTTTAGTCACTGTCAATCAATGTAAGTAAAGATCAATGCAAAAAATGTCTTTTGCCGGTGAAATACAATGCGATCCCATGTTCGTTGGCCGCCTCTATCACCTCATCGTC
>CAZYUW010000162.1:0-8205 GCA_964650685.1 uncultured Nitratifractor sp. | reverse complement strand
ACGACCGACAGAGCCACCAATGAATCTATCCTGGTTCTTTTGTGGCGCATCCATGACAGAATATTGAGATCTATCATGCCGGCACCCACCATCGCTACTATGCCGGCCAGAACGCTCACCGGCAGATATCTGCCCGCCGCCCCCGCGAAAAGCATCAGGATCAAAAAGAAAACACCCGCGCACACCGCGGACCATCTGCGCCCGCCAGCGTCTATGGCTACCAGGGT
Organism: uncultured Nitratifractor sp.; assembly: GCA_964650685.1. Taxonomy (GTDB): domain Bacteria; phylum Campylobacterota; class Campylobacteria; order Campylobacterales; family Sulfurovaceae; genus Nitratifractor. Next base: position 7,978 of record CAZYUW010000162.1, on the reverse strand, counting down.
AGCCCCCTTGGTTCCCCATCCTCCCAGTCCCCCGAAGAGTCCTGTCAAAATTTCAGCAGTACCTTGAGCTATTATCTCTTTTTTACTGTTGTGCCTCTCACCGGTTTTGGAATCAGCCACCAGCGAAGTAACGAGAGAGTCAGTCGTACCCAGCACCATCAAAGCCAAAGCCGAAGATATTACCGTCTCGACAGGCAGCGCTCCAAATAAATCCAGAGAGAAACCTGTCCGCGGCGAAGTCAAAGATGGTATTTCGCCTACCATCCACTCCGTATGCGCCTGAAATGGAGCTATCGACAACAATAGATAAAAAAATATCATACCTCCAAACAGAGCACCAACGGCACCCGGTATCTTTTTTTTGCTTATGTGTGGAGTCAGGTACATAAAGATTGCGGCCGCGAAAGCCGCTATCAAAGGAAACGCCTCCTCTATGCCGGAAGGGATATGAGAATCCCATCCCCTCGAAAGCATATTCCATTGAGACTTTATCATCAAAATCCCTATGCCACTAATCAGACCGGCGACAACCGGAAAAGGGATGTATTTTATCAACTGCGCGCCTCCGACAAGAGCGAAAACAATCTGAAAAAAACCGGTAAGTATCAGTATGGCGGCAAGCGCCGCAAGCATCGTGGAGCTATCCGCACCTGCGGCTTTAAGCGAACCCATCACTCCTGCCAAAAGCATAGTCATGGGGCCGTTTGGGGCACTCATTATGCCTATGGTTGCCCCGGCCAGACCGGATATTGTCAACAGTATCGCGGCTCCCGTCAAACCTGCCATCGCGCCGGTTGAAGAGTCGAGACCCATTACTGAAAAAAGTGCGATCCCAAGACCCATTGATTGCGGCAGAGCTACCGCCGCGCCCGCGAACCCTCCCAGGACATCGCCTGCCCCAAATCTATATCTTTTCTCCATCTGTTCTCCTGTTTAAAAACCTGCCGACATGATCAGAGCGCGATCTCTGCAGCGTAAACTTCATAGAGACTCGGATTTATAGAGTTGTTTTTTCACTGCCACGCGACACTGTTTTGAAGATTTTTTTGTACAGATCGTTTTTAAAAAGCAAATCCACTATATCTTTATCCAGTTCATTTTCGTTCGCCATCTCTTTGAGAATCGACATCGACTTTTCGAGACTCATAGCTTTTTTGTATGGTCTATCCGATGCCGTCAAAGCCTCGAATATATCGGCTACAGCCAAAATCCGAGCCTCAAGAGGTATTTCACTCTCCTTCAATCCCAGGGGATAACCTGTGCCGTTGAGTTTTTCGTGATGCGCTGCAGCGATCTCTGGTATCCTGGTGTATCCGGATGGAAAAGGCAACTGTTTCAGCATTTTCAAACCAGTCATAGCGTGATTGTTGATAATCTCTCTCTCTTTTTCGGTAAGCGTTCCTCTTCTGATACTCAGATTGGCGAGTTCGTCGCCATCTATCCACGGAACGCTTCCGCCGCCATCGATATCTATCGTATTTTTTGCCACCCTTTCGAGCTCCTCTATCTTTTCGTCAGAGAGATATTCGCTTTCGCTGTTTATACTTTCAAGAAACCGATACTCTCTTTCTATGCGCTCCAACTCTTCGGCGCAATCTTTGGAAAGTATCGTTTTGAACAACACCTCACTGTATCTTTTTCCCGTCAAGCACTTTATGATAACATCTCTTTTGCGAATCTCTTTCTTTGCTTTTATTGTCCCTATACGATCATAAATCGTCTGCAGCCTGGTGGCTTTGTCAACAACATATTCGGGAATCACTATCTTGCCCACATCGTGCATCAGGGCGGCCATCTTGATCTGTCTGATCTCCTCTTTGGAAAATGATATATTTTTGAATACATCCCGATCTCTATTGACGGCATCCACAAGCATCATTGTGATACTAACCATTTTGTGAATATGACCGGCAGTATATTTGGATTTGTCCTCTATGGCGACATTGATCGAGTGCAAAAAAGACTCAAAAAGTTTTTCCATATCATTTATAAACTGTTGTTTGGTAAAAACTATCGCCGCCTGTGACGCCAAAATCGTGGCAACATGCTCATCGAGTCTGTTGAACAAAACGGTATTGCCGTGTCTGTTTTTTTTGTTAATAAGTTGAAGTACACCGATAGTTTCATTTTCATGACTTTTGAGAGGCACTATCAACATTGACGAGGAGCGATAGCCAGTATTGCTGTCGAACGATTTCGTACCGCTAAAGTCGTAACCCTTTTCCGTATAAACATCAGCTATATTGATTACCCTGTCCTCAAAAACAGCCGCTACAGCCGCCATATGCATGTTTTTCTCGCCATTTTTCGTGTACAGAGGCAATGGTTTCCATTCAATCGGATTGTTGGTGCCGCCCATTTTTATATTCAAGGTATCCGTCTGGACCACTTTGAACTCCAGCGCGTCTTTTTCGCGATTGAGCAGATAGAGCGTACCTCCATCCGACCTTGTAAGTTTTTTGACCTTTTCGAGTATGAGCTCCAGAAGAACATCGATATTTTTTTCGTTCGACAACGCCATCGAGGCTTCCGATATCTCTTCAAGCAATATATTGCTTATGCTGCCGGTCTTATCGGAAGTTGAGACATCCATATCATTGTCAAAAAAAATTCTATCTCCATCCGAAATAATTTTGGATCTGCCTTGAAGCAAACCGAAATTTCGTATTTCGACGCTGATATCATCATAGAAAATGGGTTTCAAATGCACTGGATAGACAGAGATGTCTTTTCTTTTGAGCTTTTTTATCTCCTCTTTCAAAAGTTTTGGAGTCAGATGCCTGCTGTCCTTTGCGAGGCGCTCAAATTCCGATGGAAATGAAACATCTATACATATTGAGTGTATCTTTTTGTTTCTGTTCACGCTGTCCCAGATCTCATCACATATATAGGTGTCGCCGCTTATCAGTATAGCGCCATTGCCCTTTTCTATTATATATCCACAGCTTCCGGCAGTGTGATTGTTTTTGATCGCTTTTACCCTGATTCCATCTACATCGAGGTATTCACCGAGAGATATCTCGACAAATTCGATTGCGTTTCCAAGGCCTTTTAACAGCTTTATTCTGCTGAAATCAGGCCATACCTCGTTGTTGAATATAAAAGTCCTGAGCACATCTATCGTCTCTTTGAGGGCATATATTTTGAGTGGATGCGTGGAGCTGCCGACAATACTTTCGAGCAAAAAAGGCAAATCGTATATATGATCCAGGTGTGCGTGAGTCAGAAAAATATTGTAAATCTCAACGCTCTTTTCCCCAAGAGGAGCTATTATATTGCCGGCATCGACCAGTGTATGCTCCGAAACCTTTATACAGGTAGGACCGCAGTATTGTGTCCGGGTACCGCAGCTGCCGAGAAACTCTATATAGTCCACACAGACCCCTTATTTAGTCTTGAAATCATAGATACCATCGAATGTCTTGATATCCATTTTAGCCAATTTTTCACATCTTTTTCTGTATAGATCATATAGTTTGACCGAGTGAGGCTCTCCAGTATGGGACAATTCGTCAAAGATTTTACAGGCAGCCAAAAAGTCGGCTTTCCTGTAGACAGACAAGGCCGACTCGTAAAGCTCCATTTCCGACCCGTTCATTTCATCCGACAACACCTGATAGATGGAGACCGCTTCTCTTTTGCCTTTGACCCTGACAAGATCCAGTTCCCTGATCATATAATCTCCCCTTAGCGCCCTCTTTGTACTTTCAGAAATAATAATCGAAACGCCGTAATATTTGCACAATCCCTCCAGTCTTGACGCCAGATTCACATTGTCACCTATGATGGTATAGTCTGAGCGTCCGATGGAACCCATCTCGCCGATAGTCACCTCTCCTGTATGTATCCCCGCTCCGATGCTTATCATCGCCGTACTGCCCGGACGATCCAATGACATTTCATTGAGTCTCTCGACGACTTTTAAGTATATTTTTTCGTTTCTGCTTCTGATGATCTCATTGATCTTGTCGAGCGTCCCTATCTGATCCAGAGCGCATCGAACCGCCTCATCAGCATGATTGGGCACATCTATTGGAGCGTTCCAGTACGCCATGATCGCGTCGCCTATAAACTTGTCTATAGTCCCTTGATGTTTCACTATGGAATCCACCATCGGAGTCAGATATTCATTGAGCAGATTTATCACCTCAACCGGATCACCAAGGGTTTCGGAGATTGTTGTAAAAGATCTGATATCGCTGAAAAATATAGTGACCTCTTTGTCTTTTGGCTCCAGAAGATTACTCGATCTGTTTTTCAGAATATCGCTCATTACGGCAGGTGAAACTTTTTGGGCAAAAGCGTTTTTGAGTCTTTTTTCCTGCAGCGAAACAAAGAGAAATCTAAGTAGAAGTATAACCAATACGGTAGCAAGCATTCCCACAAGAGGCATAAGGATGTTCAAGCAAAGTCCCTGATCGAAAAACATATGGTAAAAAAATCTGTACATTCCATACAGCGTGGAGACAAACAGAGGAACAATCAACCATGCCGGAACAAGATAGAACAATAACGCGCTGAGCGCTACCGTCGTGAGTATTATCGCTATATCGAGCAATTCTCTGTTGTGGGAAAAAGATATGATATCCCCCCGTAAAATATTATCGATGATATTGGCATGAATCTCTACCCCGGGCACAACTGAATCCATCGGTGTCGGCCTCAGATCCGCCAACCCTATCGCTGAAGTTCCAACCAGTACAAATTTGCCCTCCAAATCGGAAGCATTGACTTTTCTATCGATCACATCGGCAGCACTCAAGTATTTAAAATGCTTTGCACCACCCCTGTAGTTGACCAGTATTCTGGCAAATCTGTCTGTCGGTATTACAGCGTCGCCAAGCTGTATGGAATCGACACCGGTATGACTGTTGCGAACAACCACTCTTTCGGTACCGCTGTATATCCTTATCATCTCCAGAGCAAGCGAAGGATACAAGATATCGTTGTATCTCATCAAAAGAGGCACGAACCTGATCATCCCTCCACTGTCGGGCATAGTATTGAAAAAACCAGTACTATAAAAGGAATCCTGTATACATTTTATATTTAGCCTGACCCCTTTCGGTTCGAAAATATAGCGCTCTTCACTCAATCCTTTTTCTATAAAAACGGCAGGTATGGATGGAGCGTCGGTCGTATTGAAATCGAACGAAAAGAAATACCCTCCGACCACGGGGGAAGAAGCTACCGCTTTGGCAAGCAGTTTGTCGTTAAGGTCAGGGCATGACTCGTTGCTCTCTTTGTCAAAACTCCGGGAAGTCCTATCGGCCTCGGCGAAGACAATATCGAGTCCGATTATGCCCGCTCCATAATCTCTGAGATTTTCTATGAGTTTTGCCATGATGTCTCTTGACCACGGCCACTGCCCGTATCTTCTCAGGCTTTTCTCGTCGATATCAACAATGACCAGAGAACCTGTGGTCGATACTGGACCCCTGAGCACAAAAAGAAAATCCCTGAGTCTTCCGTCGATAGATAAAAACCATTGCGGTACTGTAAGATACAACCAGCTGAAAGATATCGCCAGCACAATCACAGAGAAAAGCAAAATAAACACGCGTCTGACTCTGCTCATATGAAAATCCGTAAATCAGAATCGCGCGATATACTCTTGAAACCCGCCGGAGTATCGTCAGTGCCAAAGATGGTGCGTAGCGTATCCGCCACTTTTGCCTGTCTCATTCTGGAAATATAGACTCTGACTCTCCTGGGTGGAATTAACAACCCCTTTTTCCGGGATACCGATCGTGTTGGTCGAGGCGATACCCCTGGTCCATTTGCCGTTTTGCAATATGATCATCTGTCCGGCTCTGAGATCGTAGGTTTTTGCGGCGGTCTGTACCGAGATTCTTCCCGCTAAACAAACGATTTTTTCAAAGTTTCTCTTTACAAAAGCATAGAAATCTGTGCCTCTGACTCCTATTATCGCCGATCTTGTTCTGACTTTGAATCTTCTAGGAGCGATCTTGCCTATTTTACCGGTCACTACTCTGAAAAAACCTTTTTCGGCTTTCATCTCGACCATCGAAGCTCTTTTGCTTTGATAACTAAAGTCCAAAAAACTGTATTGGGAATTTTCACCTATCGTTACTCTTGTTTTGTCGTTCAATATGATCTGCACCCTGCTGTCGACACCCGTACTTATCGTGTCACGCTTCTGTATCAGAGCTCCTGTCTTGAGAGTGTGGACAACGGATCGTCTATGAACTTTAGCGCTTCCTTTCAGGGCTGATACCTGTCCTATACTTCCGAGTAAAATTATCGGCACAAACAAAAAAGCTAAAAATACTCTCATAATCCAGTCCTCAATCAATAGGTATACTTGAATCCTACGCTCACCACACTCTTCTCATATGCCTGCATCGGAAAATTACAATCGCTGTCGGAATATGTGTATTCGGCCACTATTTTCATATTGCTGGCGATATATTTCTCAAAGGATAAATGGATTTGATTGAAATTGTCCTTTCTTTTTGGATATGTAGCACCTGCGGGAATATCTTTGTACTCTCCATAACCATGCTGATAGTCGAGCCTGGCTATGACGCCCCAGTTCAGCTCGTAGCTGCCTCCAACGAAAAACTGCCAGTAGAAATAGTCTGTCAATGGCAGCGGAACAGCTTTGTCGGCATGAGATCTGGTATAGGCGACCCTGGTATAGATATAATCTTCACCAAAAAATTTATATATACCTGCATAACCACCCAAAATAGAACTGTTTCCACCTTTATTCAGGCTTTCGAGATAGTTGTGCTTGAGGTATTTGATGCCACCGTTAAGCAACAGATCGCTTCTCAGGGCATATGTGATGTTGGGAGCGATTCCATACTCGTGATAGAGATCGGTATCGAGATAGTGTATTCTGTTGTAAACAAGAGGCACATATATCGAGAGATTGCCCCACGAATAACCCGGACCCATATCGAAAGAGCCCGCAAGTGTATCGAAATAGTGGGCGCTGTAGTTCTCCTGCCAATATATATCGGCGTTTGCCTGAAAGTTGAATCCTCCCGGCTCTTCGAGTTCATTCACATAGCCGGCTTTCAGATCAAGTGAATGAAAAGCGCTGCCCTTCGTTTTTCTGGCAATGGTGGCAAACGGCAGATTTCGAGTCACTATGCTGTGGTTTATATTGTCATCATATCCAAATTTGAGCTCGGCGGAATATCTGGTGGTGACCATTTCACCACTTTCACCCGATACTGAAGATATCGACTGCCTTTGTCTCGGTGTAAGCCTGCTGTTGTCCCCTCTTTTATCCTTGTCCGCATAAAGCCTGCCCAATCCTCTCCTGGCTTCCCGGTTGTTGCCGTTGTATATCAAAACCCGCTCATACGCGCTGATGGCTTCGTCTATATTGCCCAGTTTCTCCTCACACGCGGCCCACTCGAGATTGAATTTTTCAGGATCTTTCGCCTTGGCGAAATTTTTTCTATAATAACTGTCGTCCACGCAAGTCGACTCTGTCGCGTTTACCAGACCACCGGCGATCAATCCACCCGCAACCACAACAAGCGTCGCGCCCTTGATACACTTATCTTTAAGTCCATCTTCCTTGAACATTTTCTATAAACCCCCCATTTCTTTTGCTTCCTGCCTTGTTTTTCAATCCTCTCAGTCGTCAAAATGCCACTATCCAGGCTCCATTAACTTCTTGTTAATTATTATACAGAGGATTGGATTAAATTTTTATTAACCGCCAAAGAGACGCCACCCCGCGGCACTTTTTGGATCAATGCCACAGTGGTGAAAGTACATGCTGCGGCTGCGGCGGTCCATAGCTAAGAGATGGTCCCGTATAAGGCGTAACATGAGTTGATATTCTGCTTTGATTTACGACATGATCTTTTTGGAGCTCCCGTGAGACAGTCTCGGAAACGCTTTTTTCTTCAGCGGCTCTCTTTTGGTCTTTTTTGACAAGTCTCCATTTGCTGTTTTTGAAAATGACTCTCTCTCCGGGATAGAGTATATATGT
>CAZYUW010000161.1:0-5360 GCA_964650685.1 uncultured Nitratifractor sp. | reverse complement strand
GCTCGACGACAATGCCACCGCCATTGTCCGTTATCGTCAGTTGCAGATTATGATTGTCAAATCTGTACAAACTGATTGTGATTTTGGGATTTTCGGTATTTCTATGACGAAATATATCCATCATGTTTTGGAGAATCGACAAAATAACCTGAGCCAATCCGTTGCTACTTCCATATACTGTCTCTTCACACTCCACTTTCTTGACAAGCACAACCTGATTCAATTGCAGAAGCGACTCTATCAATCTGACAGCCTGCACGATTGATCTGGCCGGTTTGAATACCTCGTTTTCACTCTTTTTGTAAAAATCTTCGAAACTCGAAATTGTTTCGGACATAAATTCTATTATCTCTTCGTTTTTGCTGATCTCTTTTTGCAGATTTTTGTCATCCAATACTTTCCTGATATAGATACAATTTAGATTAAGCTGCGTCAACGGCTGCCTCCACTGATGCGCGATAATCGCTATCATCTCTCCCAACGCTGCGAATTTCGCCTGCTGCTGGACTATCGCGTCTTTCAGCTTCTCTTTGCTGATATCCTGAATGTTGGCCACTATGGATGTTTCGCTCTTGTTTCCACTCTTGCCAAAATATATTCTTATAGGAAAATGGGTTTTGTCCTTTCTAACCCCCTCAAACTCGAGAACCTCGCTCCTGTGTTTGAGTTTTCCGCTTTTCATGAATTCGCTGATACCCTTGTCGTGCAAAGCCTGAAACTTCTTGGGTATGATTTTATGCAGAGAGTCTTTGCCGAGCATTTCTTTTTTGCTGAAACCAAATATTTTTTCCGCCATTTTATTGTATGTCTGCACTTTCAGATCCTTGTCCAGCGCAATAATCGCGTTGGCGCTCGACTCTATGATCATATCGGAGTAATCTTTTTCCGCTATCAACTCTCTGGTTTTTCTGTTTATATCTCTGTTCGCCGGCATAAATATGAAAATGGCTTCGAAAAAGAGTGTAATCAGAGTAAGAACGAAAATAAACAACTCTACCCATTTCAGGTTTTTTGTCTTTGTCTCTGCCTCCTTTTGGTATATCGATACAGCCTGATCCAGATAATACAGAAGTTTCTGGGAGTGTTTGAGAACATAGTTCAAACTTCTGCCATCATGATTCGCGTAGAATCTTTTCGCATGATACAGATACTTTTTCACTCTTTTGTCCAGATTTACGGGTTTTTCAAAATAGAGTTTTTTCAGTTCATCCGACATGCCAGCTGAAACGAGTGTTTTGTGGGATTGCTCCATAAGCTGGATATTTTTATACAGACTCTTTGTCTTGTAGTAGATAGCGTAGAGAGCTATCTTTTGCGAAAGCATCCTCTGTCTTCCGCTCATGTTGATCATTTTTCCGTCATCACTCTGACTCTCAATCATATGATTGAGATTGATATACGCGAGTGTGGAAAGCGTGGCGATGATACCGAGTGCCAATAGATATCTTTTTGTAAAACTCAATGTCCCGAACATTTCAGACTCCCAATATCATCCATTTTCCAGAATCCTGGAAAAATTCAATATCACCTTTGTGCCTTCGCCCTTTTTGGAGACGATTTTCAAGCCCACATTTTCATCATCACAGTATCTTTTGACCAGACTGAGCCCTATACCTTCGCCGTGCACCCTCCTGTCGCCCTGATAGTATCTCTCGAAAATCCTGACTATCTCGTTTTCGTCCATCCCCGTTCCCTCGTCGGATACACTCAACTCCTCCCCGCTTAGATGGATACGGACTACGCCTCCGGTCGGTGAATATTTGATCGCGTTTTCCAGTATGTTGTCGAGAACCTGCTCCAGCCCGATCCTGTCGGCGTACACCCTCAGGGGCGCCAACTCTGTTTTGAAAATGTTCCGCCCCATATCTTCGAAACAGGAGATTCTATCCACTATGAGGTCTTTGAGATCGAAACTCTCTTTTTCGGCCCTGGAGTACTCTTTGCGTATATTGTATGCCAGCTCTTTGTAGAGTTTTTGCAGTCGCACAGACGCCGCGCCTATTCTCTGCGCTCTTTTGCGTATCTTCTCGTCGTCGGAGCGTGAATATATCATTTCGGCATTGGCTTTGATGGTGGAGAGAGGAAGATTGATCTCGTGCAACACCTCTCTGACGAGATGCTCCAGTGTCTCCTTCTGATCTTCGCCAGCCTGCCGGATGCTGGCAATGAAGATATACCCGACTATCATGGACGCGGGCAAAAGCATGGCAAAAGCCAGTATGTAGAAACGAGAATCGAAACCATGCTCTTTTAGAAAGAGGTAGTGCACACCGAAAAGAGCGCTTACTATGACCAGGAAAACGAACAGCGGCCACAGCGAGGGTGATCTCATTTCGACCCGCAGTCGGAACGAAATCTATATCCGACCCCCCTGATATTCTCTATCCTGCCAGGGAAATACTTTTTCAATCTGGTGACATAGACCCTGACGGCACCGCTGCTGGCAGCATCTTCGGAGCGCCACAGACACTCTCTGATCTCATCCATCGTTACGACACGATCCATTTTGGAACTCAAAAGCTCCAGCAGATCGTATATCTTCCTCCCCAAATGCATAGGTTTGCCGTCTCTTGTGATATCCCTGATCCCGGAGTCGAGCACATATTCATCTATCTCTATGAATCTGTTCCTTCCTGCTCTCCTGGATATCGCGCCTATCCTGGCGCCCAGCTCGTCCAGATCGAACGGTTTTCTGATATAGTCGTCGGCCCCAATATCGAAACCTTCGAGCATGGAGTTTTTGTCTTCTCGGGAGGTGATGAAAATGACAGGTGTTTCGTCTCCACTCTCTCTGAGCTGACCCAGAACACTCAAGCCATCCTGAAACGGGAGATTTATATCGAAAAGATAGAGATCGTATTTGCGGGCATAGGTCATCTCGAAAGCACTCAGGGGATCGAAAACCTTTTCTACCTCATACCCCTCCTCTTCGAGATAGTCCTCTATCGTTTCGGCGAAGAGTCTATCGTCTTCGAGCAGAAGTATTTTCATCTTTTCGTTATCGCTCATGGATATCGTCGCTGGACTACATCATCATTCCACCATTGACCTTCAGCGTCTCTCCGGTGATATATGAGGCGTGGTCGCTAAGCAAAAAAGCTATGGCCTCCGCCGTCTCCGAAGGCTCCCCAAAGCGACCGAGCGGAATTTTGGATATGAACGACTCTTTGATCTCCTCTTTGAGCACATCCGTCATCTCCGTAGCTATGAAACCAGGTGTCACAGCATTGAAGCGTATCCCTCTTGGCGCTGCTTCCAGCGCGAAACTTTTGGTCATGGCTATCATCCCACCCTTGCTGGCACTGTAGTTCGTCTGGCCGGCATTTCCTGTCTCTCCTACGATAGAGGCGACATTGACGACGGCACCGAAGCGTTTCTTGCCCATAAGTTTCAAAGCCTCTCTGCATCCTATGAATGCGGATTTTAGATTGGCCTCTATGACATCCATGAACTCTTCGGTTTTCATTCTCATGGCCAGTTTGTCTTTGGTTATTCCGGCATTGTTGACCAGATAGCTTATCTCCCCATCACTTTCGACTATCTCTTTCATCGCGGCCACAAACGCATCCTCGTCGGTCACATCGAACCCCACACTCTCCGCACTGCCACCGTCATCGACGATCTGTCTCTTGACATTTTCCGCCTCTTCGGCGCCGCTTCTGTAATTTATCCACACCTTCAACCCTTCGGCCGCGAGGGTTTTCGCTATCTGTGCGCCTATACCTCTGCTGGCTCCTGTAATCAGTACATTTTTCCCGCTAAATCTCATAAGTACTCCTTTGATCTCTGAATAGTATCATTATCCTCTAAATATCGTTAATCCCAAATTATCAGAGACTCATCCATCTCTTCCGGCTTCTCAAGACCCATGATCTCCAATACGGTTGGAGCTATGTTGTTCAACCCTCCATGTTCTATCAGACGCTTTACACCAGGAGCTTTGACAAAAGCCCAGACATCTCCAACCGTGTGGTTTGTCAACACATGCCCATCTTTGTCTTTCATCTCTTCGCAATTACCGTGATCTGAGGTCAAAACTACCGCATACCCCTTTTCGTCGGCTTTTTCAAATATGAGTCCAAGTTCTCTATCGACAGCCTCCACCGCCTTGATGGCGGCTTCGAAGTTGCCCGTATGTCCAACCATGTCACCATTCGCGAAATTTACGACTATGAAGTCGTACCCCTCATCCATAGCGTTGCGAACAGCTTCCGAAACCTCGGGCGCGCTCATCTGGGGCTGAAGATCGTATGTCTGCACCTGGGGACTCGGTATGAGCACTCTGCTTTCGTTTTCGACGGGCTCCTCCACGCCTCCGTTGAAAAAGAATGTAACATGGGCGTATTTTTCCGTTTCTGCCGTATGCAGCTGGGTTTTCCCAGCTCTGCTTATCACTTCGGCGAGAGTGTTTACGGGGGTCTCCTTGGGAAAAAGGACCGGATATTCAAACGACGCGTCGTATCTGGTCATGGTCACTATATGCAATCCCGAAACGCTTCGATCAAATCTATCGAAATCGCTCTCACCCAAAGCACTGACTATCTCCCTCATTCTGTCCGAACGAAAATTGGCCATTATTACACCATCACCGCTCTTCATGCCCCCATACCCCTCGAAAGCTACAGGCAATACAAACTCATCCGTAATATCCTCATCGTAACTATTCTTAATGTATTCGACAGGTGTCATAGAGCTTACGGGGCTGGCCTCGGCGATAGCTCGATACGCTCTCTCGACCCGCTCCCATCTGTTGTCTCTGTCCATAGCGTAAAATCGTCCACCTATTGTAGCTATCCTGATATCCTCATCGATAACTTTCTCTATCTTTTCAAGATATACCGGTGCGGATGTCGGAGAGACATCTCTGCCGTCGGTGATCAGATGCAGCCATACTTTTTTGCCATAGCTGCGGGCTATCTCCGCCAAACCGATTATGTGATCCAGATGGGAATGCACACCTCCATCACTCATAAGTCCAACGATATGTATATCTTTGCTTTTTTCAAACACTCTTCGCAGATCGGGATTTTGCCGCAGGGTCCCTTCGCGAAGAGCCAGAGATATCTTGACCAGATCCTGATAGAGTACCCTGCCGCTTCCTATAGTCATATGTCCGACCTCCGAATTGCCCATCTGGCCCTCCGGCAATCCGACGCTGTTGCCGTATGTGGAGATCAGAGTATGTGGAAGCTCTCTGAAAAATCTATCGTAAGACGGTTTTTTGGCTTCGGCGAAAGCGTTTGCCGCACTATGCGGTTTATAACCGATCCCATCGGTTATAATCAAAACTGTTTTGCTGCTCATGATACCTTGTTTCCTGTACTCTAAAATTTATATTATTGTAGTAAAATATCACTTCT
>CAZYUW010000160.1:0-3819 GCA_964650685.1 uncultured Nitratifractor sp. | reverse complement strand
GCCGAACAGCTTGGTTTCGGCTGTCGGATTCTCCAGCGCTTCACTTTCCAGATCGTCGTTGATATCTTCCAACGCTTCGACGATGATCTCTTCGATTTTCTCTCTCATGGATACTCCTCCATGACTGGTATATATTTGATTGTAGTACATAAAATATAAATAACAAATTACATATCAATAATCTATTTGAGTTGTAATTAAGTTGTTTTTTCAAACCGTACCGTTGTGATAGAGTATTTCGGTAATCCTCCCAAAAATCCCCTCTTCCTAAAAGTGGAAAATTCTCATATACTTTGAAGAGGAGTTTTCGAATGAAGAAATCACGATACAGCGACAGCCAGATCCTGGCGATATTGAAGCAGGCTGAAGGTGGCATCCCCGTCCCGCAGTTATGCCGTGAGCACGGAATGAGCAGTGCGACATTTTATAAATGGCGTGCCAAATACGGCGGTATGGATGCCTCGATGATGGCGAGACTCAAAGAGCTCGAAGAAGAGAACCGGCGTTTGAAGAAGATGTACGCCGAAGAGCGTCTCAAAGCCGAAATTGTCCAGGAGGCTTTGGAAAAAAAGTGGTAAAGCCATCTTCGCGTAAGAGGATGGCGAAACGTGCTGTCGAGGAAAAAGGCATTACGATTCGTCTGGCCTGCCGGGCCTTTCGTATCAGCGAATCGTGTTACCGCTATGAAGCAAAGCTGAACGAAGAAAACGCTTTGATCGCCGACTGGCTGATTCGACTCACCCACAATCAGCGCAACTGGGGATTTGGTCTTTGCTTTCTCTATCTTCGTAACGTCAAAGGATACCGATGGAACCACAAGCGGGTCTATCGGATCTATAAAGAGCTGGAGCTGAACCAGCGTATCAAACAAAAAAACGGACTCGTGAGAGAGAAACCGGAACCGCTAAGCATTCCAACAGCTCCCAATAACGTCTGGTCGATGGATTTCATGCACGATCGACTCAGCAGTGGCAAGAGCTTTCGTCTGTTCAACGTCATAGACGATTATAACCGTGAAGGGCTCGATATCGAAGTCGACTTCTCGCTGCCTTCCGAACGGGTCATCCGGGCGTTGGAGCGGATCATCGAATGGTGGGGCAAGCCAAAAACACTCCGGTGCGACAACGGACCGGAGTATATCAGCCAGCGTCTTCAAAACTGGGCAAAAAAACAGAACATCGCACTGGAGTATATTCAACCCGGCAAGCCACAGCAGAATGCCTATATCGAACGATACAACCGAACTGTTCGCTACGGCTGGCTCAATCAGCACCTGTTTGAAAGCATTGAAGAGGTACGGGAGTTTGCCACCAAGTGGCTATGGGTGTATAATAACGAACGCCCTCATATGGCGCTTGGCGGTATCCCGCCCAGGCAAAAGGTGGCCCATGTGGCCTGATTCTACTTTTGAAAGTGGGTAAAAATGGGGGGATTACCAAGCAGTCGCAACGATCGACTCTTATTTAAACGATCGCAAAACCTACCACAAAGACGCAAAAAAAGTTTACTTATGGTATGATCACTTTTATCAAAAACTGGACAAAAAACTTTTCGTCTCTTTGATGCGAAAAAATTTGTCATCCGAAACATTACCGAGTCGGAATGGGTCGTAAGTCAGAGTGGGTCGAATATCGGTCTGTGTCGGTGAAGGGTATAAACACCAAGCCATTTTCCTCCTATCCACAAAATTATTAAAATGAGTAGATTTTCGATATTGATGAGAACTCTTCTGAAACTCTTTTATATTGCCAGCTACTATCTATTTATCAACAGGGTATTTTATTTTCTCAATTCAAAAAGGCAACGAGTCATCACATACCACAATATTCTACCGGACAAACTTTACGATGCCACATTACCCCACTGTGGTGTTTCTCATGCAGAAAGCACCTTTGAGCGACAAATAGAGTTGCTCGTGGAAAAATTTCCCATCACTCTTGAAATTGGAAAACCAGGAACCTGTATCGTCACATTTGATGACGGTTATGAAAACAACTTCTCCTGCGCTCATAAAATCTTGTCCAAATTCAATATAAAAGCATACTTTTTTATTCCAGCGAATCTGATACTGCACAATACGACTCTATGGATAGACAAAATACTGTTATGGTTGAGTTTCGTTCCCACGGGGAACTACTCTCTTGCCAATTCAGTCCACCATATCTCGGACAATATGTCTCGGCAAAAGATCGCAGGAAAATTGTGGCAACTAATTCACGAAGACTACTCACTGAAAGAAAAAATCATAAATGATATGGAGAAAGCCTACCCTTTTGATAGACTTCCCATCGACTCTTTTCTTATGAAACTCCGATTTTACGGGATCTCAAATAAACAACTCGAGCTAATGAAACAGTATGGTCACAAAATAGGCTGCCATTCTATTTACCATGACATTCTCTCTTGCCTTACAGAAGAAGAGTTGCAAAATGAGATGCAGCAATGCGGTACATATCTTGGTACACTTTACAACACCTCCGTTTACAGTTATCCTTTCGGTGGCGAAGGCGAAGTGTCGAAACAAGTAATCCATAGTTTACAGAAGCAGAAGTTCATCTGTGCTTTCGTCAATATTTCAAAACCTCACTACCCTTACAACACATTCGCCTTACCACGATTTTCACTACCAAATACTTCGAACATCTACGAACTCGATGCCAAATTGAGTGGGTTGGAGTACTTTTTAAAGTATAAGAAGTTGTTGCCAAAAATTGAAAAGGTGACGGTATGAATCTTTTTGTCATCGAAACAATTGAAGAGTTTCAATCATTGGAAAGTGGTTGGAACAGTCTATTTCAGAAAAACAGTAAAAACACTGCTTTCCAGTCCTGGTCATTTAATTTCAAATGGTGGAGCGTCAATCGAGACCAGGGTCATTTGCATATAATTTGCATAGGAAATAACTCAAAGAACATTCGCTTTATTCTCCCCACTTATATTGATAGAAAAGGGAGCTTGACTTTTCTCCAGTATGGATCTGTTGACTACCTTGATGCTCTTTACGACAATAACGACAATATCCTTCCTTATCTCAAGAGATTTAGAGAGTACGTCGAAAAAGTCAAACAAATAAAGAAAATTACGCTTCATCAGCTAAAATGTCATAGCGCATTATTGCAAAATCTTCCTTTTTACTACCGTAAAGAGCGCTACTATATCATGCAAAGCGATTCATACTCGCTCATGCGTTATGAAAACCTGGACAAAGAAAAGATTCTCCGCCATTTAAAATCAAAAAAAATCTACAACCTAAAACAGATAGATAAAGCGCTTTTAACAACTTTTGAACTTTATTCTTCTCAGGAAAAACCATTTCCAACATTGCCAATCAAGGAGCTTATAGATAAAATGGCAAAACATGGTGTCAGAGAACAAACAATTTTCCACAGACAACTCGATTTTATGCAAAAACTCTACGAGGATCAACAAATTTTTTTCTTTATCCAAAAAGAGGGAGAAAATATCGTATCGATCTCTTGTCTGGTTAACCTCGATTCCCAGATTATAATGACTTGGATGGATCTTTACGATCCTACGATCAGATATGTCAATCTAAAAAACTATATTCATATTATACGCTACTGTGCAGAAAAAAAGCTCCACTTTGATCTGGGAACAGGTATCTATCCGTATAAGATAAATAACTTTTCTCCTTCAGTCGGATCACTCTTTTCTTTCTATTACTACAAAAGTCCTTTGATCTTTATCTACTACTTTTTTAGAAAAACTGTTGCCAAAGCGATGAAAAAAATCTAAAGCGATGAAAAAAATCAAAGTCTTCCTGGGTGGCTATATCAATAGTATCAATGCGCAAAACCT
>CAZYUW010000159.1:0-11937 GCA_964650685.1 uncultured Nitratifractor sp. | reverse complement strand
TTTTCTGAAAAAAAGTTTCAAACTTATGTTGCTGCTTGGCGGAATGATAATGGTGGTTATCTTCATACTCGAAAGTCAAAAGATTGTTACACTCAACGAAGAGAATCTGGGCCATATGGTCGATGTCGGATCGAAAAATATGGAACACTTCGTTATATTTTTAAAGGAGAGACTCGAAAGACTCGAAATATCAGGAGGAGTTTCCGCCATAGCCGGCTTTCTGACAGGCCTCAAGGCGGGCTGAAATATATGCTGGTGCATATCTGTTGCTCGGTTGACAGCCACTACTTTCTACAAAAACTCAGAGGCGACTATCCGGACGAAAAGATAACAGGCTATTTCTACAATCCGAATATTCACCCATACTCCGAATATATGCTGAGACTGATAGATGTTCGCAGAAGCTGCGAAATGCTCGATATCGAACTTATCGAAGGAGAATACGATATAGATACCTGGTTCAAGATGACATCGGGGCTGGAAAGAGAACCGGAAAAAGGAGCCAGATGCAATGTGTGTTTCGAAGGTAGATTCGAAAAGACCGCCAAACAGGCTATGCGGATGGGTGAACAGATATTCACTTCGACGCTGCTTCTTTCTCCTAAAAAACTTCGTCAGTCACTTGTGGATATCGGCAGGAGTATAGCGCTCGAACACGGGTTGGATTTCCTCTCTCCAGACTACAGAAAAGGTTCAGGGACACAGGAGCAAAACGCGCTCGCCAAAGAGGCCAGACTCTATAGACAAAACTATTGCGGCTGCATATATGCCCTAAAACGACAGAGAGACGAGATGGGCATGTATGCCGACGAGTTGCTTTCACCAATTTCCGGACAGGTTCAGCCAGGATCTCTCGACGATCGCCTCAGGATATACAGAAAACGACTCGAACTGGAAAAGAACGACATGAGTTATCTTTTGGGAAAAGAGCGATTCTTGAGATGGAGGCTCGAGAGCCTGAAAGTGAAGAACTCCGAAAGAATCATAACCGCGCACGCGCTGCCATATTCGACTGCCGGCCACAGGCGCATCAGAGGAAAGGTGACATACGAATATCACGGTATATACTTTATGGATCGCGGAGCTGTACGAATCATCTCTATAGACAAATACAACGATCTATGTGAAAGTTCCTATAGAAATACTTTGGAGTTGATATTCGATCCGCCCAAATTTGAAAAAGAGCTCCTCATCAGGAGAGAAATATGCCCGGATCCTCTCGATATGGGCACTATTTTGGTGGTAGACAAAATACCGGAAGAAAGAATAGATATAGAAATCGTATCCACGGTTTTCGTATCGGAGAGGGATTGGCTGCACTACGATTAACGCCCTGTTAACCAAGAAATATTATAAATCTGCTTGAATTATCGCAAATTCACTCTAACCGTAGTTTTACTTCAAATAGGATAGAATTAAGCTATTTTTGGGACAGTTGTAAAGTTTTTGAAATTCTACCGCTGTATCACACTTGCCGAAAAGGATGAATATGTACAATGTCATCGACATCCAGGAGATACTCCCGCACAGATACCCCTTCCTGCTCGTCGACAGGATTACGGATCTGAAGGTTGGAGAGTATATCATAGGATACAAAAATGTATCCATCTCCGAACCTGTATTTCAGGGGCATTTCCCAAATCACCCGATCTATCCGGGAGTGATGATCATAGAAGGCATGGCTCAGGCCGGAGGTGTTCTGGCTTTCAAAAGCATGGCCGAAGAGGAGCAGGACGAGGTGTCAGGCAAAGTCGTCTATTTCATGAGTATAGACAAAGCCAAGTTCAGAAAACCGGTTACCCCTGGTGACAGACTGGAGTACAGACTCAGCGTCATCAAAAACAAAGGCGCGGTGTGGCATCTGGACGGCAAGGCATATGTGGACGAGAAGCTGGTGACAGAGGCTGAACTCAAAGCAATGATAGTGGACAAATAGGTTGGAGACGAAATGATACATTCAACCGCTATTGTCGATCCAGGTGCCGAAATAGGCAAAAATGTGGTAATAGGTCCTTTTACTACGATAGGACCTGGTGTGAAAATAGGAGACGGATGCGAAATCGGAAGCTTTGTAACCATAGAGGGCGATACAGAAATAGGATCGAAAAATCGTATATTTTCCCACGCCGTTATTGGAAGTATTCCGCAGGATCTGAAATATAGAGGCGAGGATGTCAAGCTGATAATCGGCGACAACAACACTATCAGAGAGTTCACTCTGATCAACCCTGGTACCGAAGGCGGCGGAGGCGTAACGACAATAGGAAACGACAATCTTCTGATGGGCTACTCGCATGTAGCGCACGATGTGCGCATTGGAAACGGATGCGTACTGGCCAACTCCGCCACACTGGCGGGGCATGTGGAACTGGATGATTTTGTTGTCATCGGTGGACTCACACCGGTACACCAGTTCGTGCGCATAGGAGAACACGCGATGATAGCCGGCGCAAGCGCTTTGAGCCAGGATGTTCCTCCATACTGCATGGCCGAGGGCAACAGGGCTACCCTGAGAGGCCTCAATCTCACCGGAATGAGAAGGCGAATGGAAAGAGAGGAGATCGACGAGATCAAAAGAGCGTACAGAAGAATCTTCGAAAGCGGAAAACCTGTACAGGATATCTGCCGGAAGATACTCAACGAAAATCCGGGAGTCAAAGTAGTTGGATTCTGTGAGTTCATACTGAACTCCAGACGCGGTATACCTTTCAGGAGAAAAAACGATGCCAAATAAAAAGTGTAGTTTTTGTGGCCATGGCGAGAGTGGAGACAACCCTCTGATCGCGGGTAACGACAATGATGCATATATATGCCAAAACTGTGTGATATCCGCTTACAAGATACTGTTCGGAGAAAGCAGGCATGAAAAGTCCTCGGGCTTCGATCCAAAACCACTGGCTCCAAAAGAGCTCAAATCGATGCTCGATGAATATGTCATAGGGCAGGAAGAGGCCAAAAAAACCCTCTCTGTAGCCGTCTACAATCACTTCAAAAGAATACTCAGGAATCACGAAGAGGACGATACCGATATCGCCAAATCCAATATTCTTCTGATAGGTCCGACCGGAAGCGGCAAAACCCTCCTGGCGCAAAGTATAGCCAGATTTCTTGATGTGCCCATAGCGATAGCCGACGCGACCAATCTGACAGAGGCGGGATATGTCGGCGAAGATGTCGAAAACATTCTGACAAAGCTGTATCAGGCAGCCGATGGCGATATAGACAAAACGCAAAAGGGAATCGTATTTATAGACGAAATTGACAAAATCGCTCGACTTGGAGAAAATCGCTCCATAACAAGGGATGTATCAGGCGAAGGTGTGCAGCAGGCACTCTTGAAGATCATAGAAGGATCGGTCGTCAATATTCCCCCCAAAGGTGGACGAAAGCATCCCAATCAGGATTTCGTCCAAATAGACACATCCGGAATACTTTTCATATGCGGTGGAGCTTTCGACGGCCTTGATGATGTCATCAAGAGGCGTATCGGAGGCAACACGATGGGTTTTGGTCACGAACACAGAAGTAAAAAAGATGATAAAAATCTATTGCGCATGGTTGAGCCCGACGATCTTGTCACATTCGGGCTCATCCCCGAACTGATAGGAAGACTTCATGTCATAGCCACCCTCGCTCCCATAGAGAGAGACGATATGGTCAGAATATTGACGGAACCGAAAAACGCTCTGGTGAAACAGTATCATAAACTTGTCAAACTGGACGGGGCGAAACTGACATTCGAAGAGAAATCGCTGCAACTCATAGCGCAAAAGGCGATAGACCGCAAAACCGGAGCCAGAGGATTGAGATCTATCCTGGAAGAGATTTTGCTGGACATCATGTACGAACTCCCGGAGCTAAAAGACTATGAAATAGTCATAACACCCGATGTCGTAAGCAAAAAAGCCAAACCTCTTTATCTCAAAAATACAAGAAGTGCGTAACTAAAAAGGAATGTAATGGGATTGTTCAAAAAACTATTCGGTGTCTTTTCAAAGGATCTGGCTATAGACCTCGGTACAGCCAACACTCTCGTACTGGTAAAAGGACAGGGAATAAGCATCAACGAGCCATCTGTCGTAGCCATTCAGGTGGACAAGCATGGACAGGAGCATATCCTCGCGGTTGGGCAGGAAGCCAAAGATATGGTTGGTAAAACCCCTGGCAACATAAAAGCCATACGACCTATGAAAGATGGCGTCATCGCGGATTTTCATGTAACCGAAATGATGATAGAGCACTTCATACACAAGGTACATGGCAGAAAGAGCTTCTCCTCTCCCCGTGTCATAATATGCGTACCGTACGGATTGACACAGGTAGAGAGAAAAGCGGTCAAAGAGTCTGCGCTTAACGCCGGCGCGAGATATGTCTATCTGATAGAGGAGCCTATGGCAGCCGCCATAGGGGCCGGACTACCGATAAAAGATCCCGATGGCAATCTTGTCGTAGACATAGGCGGTGGAACGACAGAGATTGGCGTCACTTCACTGGGAGGTCTGGTATTGAGTCGCTCAATTCGCGTTGCCGGAGACAAATTCGACGCCGCGATAGTAGACTATGTCAAAAAGAGATTTAATCTGCTCATAGGAGAAAGAGTGGCGGAGGATCTCAAGATAAGGATAGGCACCGCAGTCAAACTCGAAGAGGATCTTGTAACTACAGTAAGAGGACGCGATTCGGTGGAGGGGATGCTCACATCGATGGAGATTACCAGCGAACATATCAGAGAAGCCATGTCCGAACCTCTCAAACAGATAACTGACGCTCTCAAAGGTGTACTCGAAGAGACACCTCCCGAACTGGCGGGCGATATAGTCGAAAACGGTATCGTTCTAACGGGCGGCGGAGCGTTGATAAGAGGTCTGGATAAATATCTATCCGACAAAGTCCGCCTCCCGGTCTACATCGCCGAGGATCCTCTGCTCGCGGTCGCCAAAGGAACGGGCAAAGCGCTGGATGAGCTGGATCTGCTGCAGCAGACCTCATTCGACGAAGAGTGATGACAACATATACAGAAGCGATTAAATGAAATCCAGGATCATTCTGCTCCTGCTGCTCATCGTACTGCTGTTTACACTTGTCGGCAGAAACAGCGAAAGGATCAGAACTTCGATACTTGCGTACATCAATCCTGTCAAAGTGGGCTATAAAAACATCAGCGAGGAGCTCAAAAGTAAAAGTCATACATATCTCATGCAAAAAGAGATGATAGAGAAGCTCGATAAAGAGAATCGTGTACTGAGAAAATATCTCCTCGATCAGACACACTACCTGAAGCAGGTCGGTATGCTGTACAAAAAATTACCATCTCTGGTCAAACTTCCCTATAGGAGTATCACGCTGGTCGATACCATATCCTATGTAAAGCTCAATAAATTCAACGAAATTCTCCTTGGCTCCTCCGAAAAGATCAGACTGAAAACCAACAAAGTATACGGCCTGATACAGAACGAGGTGGTTGGAGGTACGGCCAGACTGGATCACGGCAGTCTATACGGCTATTTGACATCCAATCCCAAATGTAAATTTAGCGTTTTTATTGGACCAAAAAGAGTACCCGGCATTGCCGAGGGCGTAGACAAAGAGGTAATGGCGGTCAAATAC
Organism: uncultured Nitratifractor sp.; assembly: GCA_964650685.1. Classification (GTDB taxonomy): domain Bacteria; phylum Campylobacterota; class Campylobacteria; order Campylobacterales; family Sulfurovaceae; genus Nitratifractor. The sequence goes on along the minus strand of CAZYUW010000159.1, from coordinate 6,330 downwards.
ATTCCAAAATGGGCCGAAATAAATGAGGGTGACAAAGTTGAAACCAGCGGACTGGACGATATCTTTTTCGCGTATATACCTGTCGGAGTGGTAAAAAAGGTGATTATCGAAGGAAGCTATAAAAAAGCGTTTATCGAACCATATGCCGATCCGGTTCATCCCGATATATTTTTTCTCATCACGGATCCCAGACCGTATCTGATCTCATACTACGACGAGAACAGTTCGTTCAAGGATATGAACTACACAGTCCACGAAAGAAATGCCACTGAGAATCTGGACAGAAAAATAAGCAGTCTGCCCGAAATGGTGCAGACCAAAGAGGATGAAATAGATCCGGGAGAGCTGGATATCCCAAAAGAAAAAAGCAGCACTACGATGGAGAACAAACACGACAAAGCGACAGAAAAAATGAAAAATACAGAAAAAGAGGCAACCCAGGAGAGAGTGTTTGTCGAGGAGGCTTCCCGTCCCCCCACTCCCCGAAAAAGAAAAACAAAACCCGGAAAGAGAAAGCGGCCATCTCCGTTTGATATCTTAAACAGTAGATTATATGAGGAATAAAGGCGTTATATATATCTTTCCGGATATAATGATAAACTAAAAAAGGTCACAAAATATGCCCAGACGCGACGATATCGAAACAATACTTCTTATAGGCTCGGGGCCTATAGTCATCGGGCAGGCCTGCGAATTCGACTACTCCGGCACCCAGGCCGCCAAAACACTCAAGGATCTCGGCTATAGAGTGGTGCTTATCAACTCCAATCCGGCAACGATCATGACCGATCCCGAATTTGCCGACAGAACATATATCGAGCCTATCGACGAAGAGGTCATATCCAGAATAATTAAAAAAGAGAGAGTGGACGCGATACTTCCCACGATGGGTGGGCAAACCGCACTGAATGTCGCAATGAGCATGCATCAGAAAGGGATGCTAAACGATGTGGAGTTTCTCGGCGCCGATCCGGAGGCTATCAAAAAGGGTGAGGACAGGCAGGCCTTCAAGGAGGCGATGGAGAAGATCGGCATGGATCTGCCTCTTTCCAAATACGCATATACTCTGGATGAAGCCATAAATGCCGCGAGAGAAATCGGCTTCCCATTGATCATTCGGGCTTCTTACACTCTCGCAGGCGGCGGCTCTGGAGTCGCGTACAATATGGACGAGTTTAAAGAGATCGCCAGAAGAGGACTCGAAGCGAGCCCTATCAGCGAGATTCTGATAGAGGAGTCTCTACTGGGATGGAAAGAGTATGAAATGGAGGTAATACGGGACAGGGAAGACAACTGTATTATTGTCTGCTCGATAGAAAACCTTGACCCGATGGGTGTTCATACAGGTGACTCCATTACCGTGGCTCCGGCGCTTACACTGACCGACAAAGAGTATCAGAGAATGCGGGACGCCAGCTTCGCCATTCTCAGAGAAATAGGGGTGGACACAGGCGGATCCAATGTGCAGTTCTCAGTAAATCCCGAAACAGGTCGCATGATAGTGATAGAGATGAACCCTCGCGTCAGCCGTTCTTCCGCTCTGGCCTCCAAGGCTACCGGATATCCCATAGCCAAAGTCGCTACACTGCTCGCTGTCGGATTCACCCTGGATGAGATCACTAACGATATCACCGGCACACCAGCCAGTTTCGAGCCTGTTATCGACTATATTGTCACAAAAATCCCACGCTTCACATTCGAAAAGTTTCCTCAAGCCGATTCGACGCTGACTACGGCTATGAAATCTGTTGGAGAGGTGATGAGCATAGGCAGAACATTCAAGGAGTCTTTTCAAAAGGCACTTGTATCGCTGGAAACCGGTCTGATCGGATTCGATCCGATCGAGTGCGATGACGAAACTCTCAAAAGAGAGATTCGCAGACCCAACTCCGAAAGAATCCTCTATCTGTTCGAAGCTTTCAGAAGGGGTATGAAGATAGATGAACTCTACGAAATCTCCCGCATCGACAGGTGGTTCCTCTACCAGTTTGAGGAGCTGGCGCTATCCGAAAAAGATATAGATATAGAGACTCTCAATGACCCTGTACACCTGCGCAAACTAAAAAGCGAAGGCTTTTCCGACGCTATGATCGCGTCTGTCATAAACAGAAAGAACGGACTCAATCTTACTGAAAACGATATATACTCTTCCAGAACAAAACATGGCGTAACACATCAGTACAACGAAGTGGACACCTGTGCCGCCGAATTCGAGGCTTTGACTCCGTACCTGTACTCGACAACAAACATCACACCCCTGCTGGACTCAGGTACGAAAGTAGACGACGAAAAAAAAGTACTGGTCATCGGAGGTGGTCCCAACAGAATCGGCCAGGGTATAGAGTTTGACTACTGTTGCGTGCATGCCGCGTTCGCACTCAAAGATCTGGGTATCAAATCCATAATGTACAACTGCAATCCGGAAACGGTTTCGACCGATTACGACACGAGCGACATTCTCTATTTCGAACCAATAGACTTCGAACATGTCAGACATGTGATCGAAACCGAAAATCCAGAGGGAGTGATTGTTCACTTCGGTGGACAGACACCTTTGAAGCTTGCCAAAAAACTGACAGCCATCGGAGCCAAAATAATCGGAACACCAGCCAAGGTCATTGATCTCGCCGAAGACAGGGAGAAGTTCTCAGACTTTATATCAAAACTCGGACTGAAACAGCCGGACAACGGTACCGCCTTTACCAAAGAGGACGCCATATCCATAGCCAACAAAACAGGCTATCCGGTTCTGGTCAGGCCCAGTTTCGTTCTCGGCGGCAGAGCCATGAAAACCGTATACAACAACGAAGAGCTCAACCAGTACATGGATGAGGCGGTAATGGTATCCAACGATTCGCCGGTACTCATTGACAAGTTTCTCGACAACGCGACTGAGCTGGATGTGGACGCAATAAGCGACGGCAAGGAGGTCTATATCGGAGCCGTAATGCAGCATATAGAAGAGGCCGGCATACACTCCGGAGACAGCGCCTGCTCTTTGCCTCCCGTTTCTGTGGCGCACAGCATCATCGAAGATATAAAACTGCAGACGATGCAGATAGCGCTCAAACTGGGGGTGGTCGGACTGTTGAATATCCAGTACGCAATTCACAGGAACGAAATATACCTCATAGAGGTAAATCCAAGAGCCTCCAGGACAGTACCTTTCGTATCCAAGGCCACCGGCGTACCTCTGGCCAAAGTGGCCACCCGCGTAATGGTGCAGGGAGATCTGCGTGGCGCCCTGAAACATTACGACACTTTCAATATGGTCAATTACGACAACTCTCCGATGGAACCCAACCTGAAAAACCATATCGCCGTCAAAGAGGCTGTATTTCCGTTCAACAAACTGCCCGGTTCCGATCTGATTCTCGGACCGGAGATGAAATCTACCGGAGAGGTTATGGGCATAAGCGACAACTTCGGAATGAGTTTCGCCAAGAGTCAATTCGCCTCGAAAAATATCATTCCTCTCAAAGGTAAGGTGTTCATATCTCTGACCGAAACTGACAAACCGCACGCAGGCGAGATAGGAGCAATGTTCAGCGAACTGGGTTTCGAGATCGTCGCGACCGGTGGTACCCACAAAGCCCTCAAGGCGGCCGGTATTCCTTCTGAAATGGTTCTGAAGATCAGCGAAGGCAGGCCAAATATAGACGATATGATCCGTAACGAAGAGATAGCGCTCGCCGTCAATACCAGCGACAACAAAGCCGCCAAAGCGGACGCGAGAAAGATTCGCCAGTCGGTTCTGGCCAACAATGTGGCCTATTTTACAACGATAGCCGCTGCCAGAGCGGCGGCTCTGGCTATCAAGGAGTTGCAAAATGCCGATGGTGTCATCTCTCCCAAAGCCATTCAAGACTATTTGATGTAATTTCGGGTAAATATGAATACGGAAACAGACAGCTTCGAAAAAGCGCTCTTTCTCACTGCTACCGATACTATAACTGGTTTCGTATCCAAAGACAAAGCGAAGCTGGACCGAGCAAAAAAAAGAGCGTCAGACAAAAATTATATCACCGCCCTCCCTTCACTCTCCGCTTTGAAAAAAAGAACCAGAGTTCCAGATATGCACAAAAATCTTATCCGAAGAAGCAGGAGATGCACATTCATTATGCCTGATAAAAGATCCTGGCGGATCATAAGAGACAAGATACACCTGCTGCTCATAGAAAGACTCGGCTGGTCATATACGACATCCGCGAATCTCAGCGGAGAAGAGTTCGACGGCAGCTTCGCCAAAAATGTAGCCGACATTACTATATATCCACTTGAATCACCCGCCTCCTCTCCCTCCAAAATCTACAGACTCGGCAAAAAAACTCTCAAGAGGATCAGATAATGCACGAAGAAAGCATTGTCTGGAAAAATACGGATTTCTATATTGAGCCAGAAGAGAGTTCGGTACCATGGCTCAAGATATACACCAGTATACCCTATAAAGAGTTGAGCCTCTTGCCTCAAAAACTTAGACACGACATATGCGAACTGCTTTATCTAATAGAAAAAGAGATGATATCTTTCTACAAGCCCACAAAGATCAATATAGCGTCTTTTGGGAACTATCTGCCGAGAGTACATTGGCATATAATGGCCAGGTTCGAAAACGACAGCCACTATCCCGAGCCGATGTGGGGAGAACGGCAAAGAGAATCTTCTCTGATTCTTCCCGATCTCACTGAGTTTCTGGGTATCCTTCTGGACAGACTGGAAAAATTCAAATAACGGGCAAATGTAGTATAATGATACTGGTATCTGTTTTTTAAAAAATCGTGGATAGTATCATATCGAAAGGAGTGGATGGATGGATTATGTAGATATGTACAAAACGCTGGGACAGTTCGGGCATGACCTGCTCTCTCACAAATCTCTTGACGAAGGATTGCCGAAAATCGCTTCATACGCTAAAATCACGATAGGGGCGGATAGATGTTCGGTATATATATACGACGAAGAAAAAGAGAGACTGTGGACTACCCTGGCTGACAATATAGACAAAATAGAGATGTCCTCCAAAAACGGTATAGCCGGACTTGCCGTACAGGAAGCCAAAGCCGTGATAGAAAACAAACCTTACGAAGATCCCCACTTCGATCCAAGCGTGGACGCTCGAACCGGTTACAAAACGAGAAATCTGGCAGTAGCTCCCATATTTAACTCCAAAAATAGAGTCATCGGTGTTATTCAGATGCTAAACAAGCTGAATGGTGATTTTAACGCGGATGATTTGAAATTTCTGGTTTTTTTCGCTCATTTTATCAGCGGATTTCTGGAGCTGGCCATATTGAGACATAAGCACATGGTCGAAAACGGAAAAGAGTCCGATATTTCCAGGCATCTGTGATATGGCATCACTACCGCGATTCTACCACTGTTCCAGTCTCTGAATATCAGCGGCGGAGCGCCTAAGTTCATCGCTCAAAGTTGTACCTATTTCCCACAAAAGCGCCAGTGATAGTTGTGCCCGATCCCCCTCCCCCATATCCAGCAATATCTCCCTTTTTACCTCTAAAAGTTTGGAGTCTTTCAGCGCGACGGCATTCGCGGTTCTCGGACCCGGATTGACGAAAGAGACCTCTCCAAAATATGTACCAGGTTCATATTTGGCCAATCGCTTGTACTCTCTCCTGTCCGCATATAGACGCATCTCTATCTCGCCTTTTAGCACCAGATAGATTGATTCTCCATAGTCCCCTTTTTTGAAAAGCTCATCTTTCTTTCTGATCCTTATCACTCTTCCAGCGGACTCCACCAATTCTATCTGCTCTTTTGTCATCCTTTGGCAAAGATTGTTATCTTGAAATGGAATCTCGATATCTTCGGGCATATTTCCAAACCCCTTATTCTCCAGTAAAATATCTTCCGCGTATTCAAACGCCCTGTCGGTATCCCGGAAAACCTTGCCATTAAACTCTTTGCTACTGTCTATTCGCCTGAACGCTTTTGTAATCTTTTTGCCAAAACCCAAACCCTTATGCAGATGACAAAAAAGCAGTCTGCAATCTTTGCTCGCCGCATCCTGTGATATCTGCAGCAAAACTATCATCGCGCTCAGATCTATATAATTGACCCTTCTGAAATGCAAAATTACGACTTTGCGTTTCTCTATCTCGACCGATACCATATTGCGAAGCTTGTCGGCAGTCGCGAAAAAAAGATCGCCTTTGAGTTCATACATCAATATCTCATCACCATATTGATCGAGACACTTCATAGCTTCTTTCGATCTGACGCGAAGAGACCTGTGCTCTTTACCGCTTACGACCCTGTGCACGATCGGGTTTCTCGTCTGCCTGACCACAAAAAGCATAATAGATATCAATA
>CAZYUW010000158.1:0-5858 GCA_964650685.1 uncultured Nitratifractor sp. | reverse complement strand
CATCAAAGACGAAAAGAGTCTCAAGGTTATCAGGGATTTAGAGAAAAACTTTAAACTTTTGCGTACCAAGAGCGGATTGTCTCAATTATTGAAAAAGAAAAAACTTTCGAAGATAGTCAGAAATGTGGAGTATGAGCAGGAGCTCGTTCAACTTCAAGTGGAGTTGATAAAGTTGCAAAACTGGGTGCATGACAACAAAAAACGGGTGATGATCATTTTCGAAGGACGGGATGCGGCCGGAAAGGGAGGAGCGATAAAAAGATTCATACAGTATCTCAATCCCAGAAAATTTCGAATAGCGGCTCTGCCCAAACCCACCGATATCGAGATGGGGCAATTCTATTTTCAGAGATACTTCAAGCATCTGCCTGATCCTGGCGAGATAGTCTTTTTCGATAGAAGCTGGTACAACAGGGCTATCGTAGAGCCAGTATATGGATTTTGTACCGAAGATCAGTATGAAAAGTTCATGAGAGAGGTTCCTGAGATAGAACATGCGCTTATAGACGACGGTATCACGATCATAAAGTTTTGGTTTTCCATTACCAAGGAGAATCAACAGAGACGATTCAAAGAGAGAATGAACAATCCACTCAAGCATTGGAAACTGAGCCCGGTGGATCAAAAGGCCCAGGAGATGTGGGATGAAATCACATACTACAAAGAGGAGATGTTCAGCCGTACCCACACCAGTTACGCTCCGTGGATTATCGTCGATTCGAACGACAAAAAAAGAGCCAGACTCGAATCGATCCGTTTCGTACTGTCGCAGATACCATACGATGGAAAAGAGGACGCAAAGATCAATCTCCATCATGATCCGGAGATAGTGGAGAGATATCACCGCAGATCACATCAGGACAAGAGCTGATTGGTAGCAGTCACATAGAGATATCAGGTCTCGTAAAAAGCGCTAAAGCTGATTGTCTATGAAAAGAGGAGAGTTTTGAAAACGATAACGCTTATAGACACATTCGCATTCTTTTTCAGGGCATATTACGCTCTGCCGCCGTTGAAATCCCCTGATGGATTTCCGACGGGACTTCTGACAGGTTTTATAAATTTCATCCATCAACTCCAGAAAGATCATGCGACGGATTTTATAGTATTCGCCCTCGACAGCGAAGTGCCTACTTTCAGAAAAGAGATATATCCGGAGTACAAGGCCAATCGTCCACCTCCACCCGAAGACCTGATGCGTCAACTTCCCGTGGCGATAGAGTGGATAGACAAAATGGGTTTTACGAACATAAGCGTGGACCGTTTCGAAGCCGACGATGTCATAGCCACTCTCGTGCGCTGCAGCAAAGAGCAGAATTTGACAGCGAAGATCGTGTCGTCCGACAAAGATCTCTATCAGCTGCTCGACGACGAGAAGGTATATATATATGACTGGGTGAAGAAAAAGGCGGTCGATGAAAAAGGGTGCATAGAGAAGTTTGGTGTCGAGCCGAGGAATTTCGTCGATTTTCAGGCGCTGGTGGGTGATAGTTCGGACAATGTTCCAGGAGTTCCAGGTATCGGACCAAAGACCGCATCAGGACTCATAAACTCATATGGCAATCTGGAAAATCTATATATGCATATCGACGACGCGGAGATAAAACCCCGTATCAGAAATCTACTGCTGGAAAACAGAGAGCAGGCTTTTTTATCGAGAGATCTCGTGCGGCTTTCGGATGATGTGTTCGACAGTTGCGCTTTGGACGCATTCAGCTTCGAAGATAGAAACTATCTCTCCGTCTTGGCGGACGAATTTGAGAAGTATGGGATGAGGCAGGCTCTTGGCTGGACACAAATGCCAAAAAGCTCGGTCTCGAAAGTCAAAAATGACGCTAAAAGCGAAGGCAAGTCGAATGGGTACAGTTTCGAAGCGGTTTTGCTCGACAGTGAAGAGAAGTTGCAAAAAATACTGGATCGAATCGATAAGGACACAATGGTGGCGTTCGATACGGAGACCACGGGTCTCGATACCTTGAGTGACGATATGGTCGGGTTTTCTTTCGCATTCGAAGAGAATAGGGCATACTATGTACCGGTGAGACACAGCTATCTGGGGGTAGGCCCACAGATAACCGTCGATGTGGCCAAAAATGCAATAAAACACCTGATGAAATCGAAGCTGATCGGACAAAATCTGAAGTTCGATCTATCTTTGCTTTACAATCGGATGGGTTTCGAGAGAATAGAGCCGTTTGCCGATACGATGATCATGGCCTGGCTTCTGGAGCCTGGCAGCAAAGTGGGTCTTGACGCACTCGCGATGAAGTACATGAACTATCGGATGAAGTCGTTTGGAGATACGGTCAAAAAAGGAGAGAACTTTTCTAGTGTACCGCTGGAGGAGGCCGCATTTTATGCGGCAGAGGACGCGTGGATGACACTCAGACTGTATCACGAACTCTCGGAGAGATTCAGGCTCAAAGGTTTGGAGTCTCTTCTGAAAGAGGCTTCAGGAGTGGAGTATCCTTTCATAAATGTATTGATCGATATGGAGAGAACAGGGATACGAGTGGATACGGATCATCTGAAACGGCTCAAAAAGGAATTGGAGGGCGAGATAAAACGCCTGACCACACAGATATATGAGTTGACCGGAACGGAATTCAATATCAGATCGACCCAGCAGTTGGGATCTGTGCTTTTCGGTCATCTCGGGCTCAAAGGTGGCAAAAAGACAAAGACGGGTTACAGCACCAATGAAGCGGTTCTTGTTTCTCTGATGGATGCGCATCCGGTAATTCCCAAAATATTGGAGTATAGAGAGCATCAGAAGATGCTTTCGACATATGTAGAGCCGCTTTTGCGACTGGGCGTCAAAGATCCATACAGCAGGGTTCACACATCTTTTCTACAGACAGGAACCGCTACCGGAAGGCTGGCCTCGAAAGATCCAAATCTACAGAACATACCAGTACGCTCTGCACTCGGCAGAAGAGTCAGGGAGTCTTTCATTGCCGATGAGGGCAGGTTGCTGGTATCCATAGACTATTCACAGATAGAACTTAGACTGTTGGCACATTTTTCTGGAGACATGGCACTAAGAGAGGCTTTCGACAATGGAGAAGATATACATATGGCTACCGCCATCAGACTTTTCGGTCGGGAGGTCGCGGCTCAGAAAAGAAATTTCGCCAAATCCATAAACTTCGGTCTGCTCTATGGTATGGGATCGAGAAAACTTTCCGAAGAGTTGAAAATAAGCGTTTCTGAAGCCAGATCCATAATAGAGGCGTATTTTTCTGCATTTCCGACCGTGAAAAGTTATATTGAATCGATTCAGGAAAAAGCGAAAACCGAAGGTTATGTGGAGACGCTTTTGGGGCGCAGAAGATTTTTCGATTACGAGAATGCAGGTGGGATGCAAAAGGCGGCGATATTGAGAGAATCGGTAAACACGGTGTTTCAGGGAAGCGCTGCCGACCTGATCAAGATGGCCATGATCGAGATAGACAAAACGATACTGCAGGAGCGTCTGCCGACAAAAATGATACTCCAGATACACGATGAACTCATTTTCGAAGTCGATGAGGGCGAGGCAGAGGCGATAGCGTCCCGTTTCAGAAGTATAATGGAGGGCATATATCCTCTCGAAGTCAAGCTGGAGTGTACGGTGAGTATCGACAGAAAGTGGAGCGGTCTGAAATAGTTCCATTTAGCATATGCGGGAAAGATATTCGCCAAAAACCATATACGAATAATCAGTTTTTAAGATATCGATGTGTATCATTGCCACCTCCCGATATCTGTCCCCATCGCTTAACTGGATAAAGCAGGGCCCTCCTAAGGCCTAGCTAGAGGTTCGAGTCCTCTTGGGGATACCATTGACGCAGCTTTTCTTTTTTACGCGACGATTTGATGAATTTATTATCGCAAATATTCACGGATTTTAAGACAAAAAGAGATATAATCACTCAAAACAATATTTAGTGAGGCAAGAGAATGGAAGGCGTATTTACCTTTATAGGCGCGTTGACGATGGGTAATCATATGGCACTAGTAATAGGCCATTTGGTATTGGTAGCGGCGATAATATTGTGGCTCGGATATAGAGCGACATCAAACCTGAAAGCCGTTCCAGGCACTACACAGAACATTATGGAGGCATATTTGGGTGGAGTTATCGCGATGGGCAAGGATGTCATAGGCGAAGAGCTGGCCAGGAAGTATCTGCCTCTCGTAGCTACTATTGGACTTTTTGTACTGGTATCGAATCTGGTAGGTATCATCCCTGGGTTCGAGTCTCCTACATCAAATATCAATGTAACTCTCCCTCTGGCAGTCGTCGTTTTCATATACTACAATTACGAAGGGATCAAAAAGCAGGGTATCGTGCACTATATCGCACACTTTGCGGGACCGGTCAAATTGTTGGCTCCCCTGATGTTTCCCATAGAGATAGTTTCGCATCTTTCCAGGATAGTTTCTCTCTCCTTCCGACTCTTTGGAAACATCAAAGGCGATGATCTTTTCCTGTGGGTTCTGCTCATGCTGGTACCGTGGCTTGTGCCGCTGCCAGGATATCTGCTGCTTACATTTTCGGCTCTGCTGCAGACATTCGTCTTTATGATATTGACATATGTATATCTGGCTGGTGCGGTCGCACTGGAGGAAGAGCATCCCGAGAAGGCTCCAGAGCCAATAGCCGATACAATGGGAGCGGTGTAGGCGAGCCAGATGCGTCTGCCTGACGGGTTGCTGTCGCGTCTTTTGAGCTTTCTTTTGGGCTCGGCATGGGCGATGGTTTTCATCGGTGCCGGCAAAGGGTTGTTTCACGGTATATATGGCGGCAATCTTCTGGCCTCCGTTTTGAATATGGTCGTCTGGATGTTGCCGGGTCTTTTTGTCGTAGTTTTGGTAGAGTATCTTTTTGCCGGTTTTGAAAACAAGATAGAGATGAAAAAGCAAAACGAACTCCTTGAGGAGATAGTTAAGAAACTGGACAACCTCCAGCGGAATTCATGATAGTATACGCTATCACAGACCCTTCTATATTGAGCTTCGACACTCTACAAAGTGATCTGCATAGAATATCGTCAAAAAAAGCGAACATGATAGTGTATAGAGACAGAAACGCCTCCGATTACAACCATAATGCCTATATTTTCGTAAAGTACGCGAGAGATAAATTCGAAAAAGTTATGGTGCACGGAGATGTAGATCTGGCATTGGAGCTAGAAGCAGATGGAGTTCATCTGAGATCTGATCAGTTACAAGAGATCGTCAGAGCCAAAAAAGAAAAACTTTTCGTAGTTGTAAGTACTCATACTCTGGAAGAGATCGTATATGCCCAAAAGAGCGGTGCAGATATCGTGACACTCAGTCCTGTTTTTCGCTCTCCCGGCAAAGGGAAGCCTATGGGAGTGCAAAGATTTGCAGAGATCGTCTCGCGTGTCGAGGTTTCGGTTCTGGCTTTGGGTGGCATATCAACTGAAAGAGATATAGAGTTATGTATGGAAGTCGGTGCTGCAGGATTTGCGGCAATCCGATATTTTGGGTGATTTAACCCAGGATTTTTCAGATAGTTCCGATATCCGATACTGTCGGTTTCTTGGCAGGCTTGCCTTGCGCATAATCGAACCCCATATCGGCTATTTTGTCATATACCGATTTTAAGTGGACGAATTCGGTCACAACTCTAAATCCTGCACTCTTGGCGAAATCCAGAATCGTTTTGACTGTCAGTTCCGTGTTTTATTCGTGATCAATCTTTTTGATGAGACCGCTGTCTATTCTTATAAAATTTAGATCCGGTTTCAATGTCTTTTAGTTCGAGTATGCACTTCCAAAGTCGTCCACAGCGATTCGGGGTTCTATAACTTTTATTCAGACTTTCAGTGTTGTGATATTGGCGATTT
>CAZYUW010000157.1:0-3334 GCA_964650685.1 uncultured Nitratifractor sp. | reverse complement strand
CAGAGTCATGCCGCTCTGCCATATGAAAAATGTGTGGTAGATCACTTTGAGCGCTATCAATACCCACACTTTCGACAGGACAAAAAGCTGTATCTCCTCCTTGGAGGAAAGAGACGATATCTGTTCGTAATATATGGCTATAAACAAGAAGCTGACGACCATCTCATCTATAAAAAAAGAGATGGATCTTTTCCCTATCGATGCCAGCGACAATGGATTTTCACCGATATTCATCTCTACTCCGCCAAAGCCTGATATGCTATATCTTTTCTGTACTGCATGCCCTCGAATCTGATCCTGGACATCAACGCGTAGGCACGATCCCTGGCTTGAGCTATGGTTCCGCCCAAGCCCACACTTACCAAAACCCTGCCGCCATCCGCATAGAGCCTGCCATCTTCCCCTCTGGAAACACCCGCATAGGAGATCATACTGTTCTCCGCAAGCTCATCGTCGATATCCTCTATCGTTATCGGGGCTTTTTCGCTGGAACCATATGGATAGTTCGCCGACGCGGCCACCACTCCAACGGCATATCTATTTTCGAACTCCAAACTGTATTCAGATAAGCTGCCGGTCGCCGCACTGTAAAAAAGATCGAAAGCGGACGATTTCAAAAGAGGCATGATCTCTTCACACTCCGGATCTCCAAATCTGACATTGTACTCCAGTATCATTGGCTCACCTTTGACGACCATCACACCCATAAACAGCACCCCGCTGAAAGGCATCCCCTCTTTCTCCATGCCTCTTAGAGTCGGAACGACAACCCTCTCTTCGAGTTTGGAGTATATATCGCCGTTAGCGAGCGGAGTGGGTACATAAGCCCCCATACCTCCCGTATTGGGACCCTCGTCGCCATCCAGAAGACGCTTGTGATCCTGAGCGGCAGGCAGAAGAACATACTCTTTGCCATCACATATGGCAAATACGGACAGCTCATATCCGTCGAGATACTCCTCTATGACTATAGTGCTTCCCGCTTCGCCGAATCTGCTGCCATCGAGCATCTCGGAAGCGCTCTTGAGCGCCTCCTCTTCACTCATGGCGATAATTACCCCTTTTCCGGCGCACAAACCATCGGCTTTGACGACTATCGGAGGTGTCAGGGTCCTTATAAACCTTCCAGCCTCTTCTATGCTGTCTGTTTTGATATATCTGGCAGTAGGTATGGAGTGTCTTTTGAGAAATTCTTTCATAAAGACTTTGGAACCCTCCAGGCGAGCCGCTTTCGAATCCGGGCCGAATATCGTAAGCCCTCTCTTTTTGAATATATCGACGATCCCGTCCACCAGTGGAGCTTCCGGACCCACGATGGTCAGATCTATACCGTTAGCCTCAGCGAACTCCGCCAACTCATCCAGATCGCCATATGGTATATTCCTGCCCAGTTCATCGGTCGCTCCGTTGCCCGGAGAGAAGTATATCCTGTCCACCTTCTTATCGGCTGCCAAAGCAGCGCCGATGGAGTATTCCCGTCCACCGCTTCCGATAATCAGTACATCCATTGACTCTCCTAATATGCACTCCGGGGAAACCGGATAAAAAGAGAAATCTTCTTATCCCGTTTCCCGTTCTTATGGCGTCCCCCGAGCAGCCGTATTCGCATGTGTCGGCCCTGATATGCCAACGGTGGAAGAGAGGGCCAACCTTTAGGAGGCAACTTCTCGTCTCTGCGCGAAACTCGAGCGAAGCCACCCGCTCACCGGCTCGCCACCTGTCTTCCAAAAGAATACTGTTGGACCCCATTTGCAAGTACACGCACTGCCCAGGGTTGGAGTTATTATATCTTATAGATAGTTAGCCGAATATAAAAAAAACCGGGGATTGCGTTGATATGAAATAGTATCAATCAAAATTGTTGGCAGAGTGTTTTTTCGCGGCATCGACACATGCGTCGATTCTGGGTATATCGGAGACTATGCAATCGCTTCCGGGAGGCAGATGCTCCAGTGTAGCCCGTCCAATCACGACAGCGGTATATGTATCGCTCCACCCGAAATTGTCTAGAAAACAGTGTATCGTCGATGGGGAGGTGAATATCACTATTGAACCTGGAGATGGCGCGTCGCTCCGCTCGTACCGTCTGCAGGATGTTTCGTAGATGATATCCTCTCTGAGATCTATGCCTTTGGAAGCCAGATAGGTTCTGGAGTCGAAAGATATCTTTTTGGGACGCAGATAGAGGACTCTCCTGTCTCGAAACAGCCTGGCAACATCTTCGGCCAGACTCTCTCCATAGAAATCGTCCGGCGTATGCAGCACCGTTCCTCCTCTTTTTTCTATCTCAGCGGCCGTAGCCCCGCCTATTGCGATCGAGGGATACCCTCTCCACGACGGGTCTATCTCGTCCGCGCTGGCCACCGCCTGCTTGGAGGTAAACATCAGTGTATCACAGTCACCGAAATCTATCTCTCTCTTGATAATCCTGAAACTGATCATCGGCAGATGTATCGTTCCCTCTTTTTTCAGAGGAGAAGTTAGATATATATTACGCGCCACTCCATCTCCTTAGCTTTTATCGGAGGATGCAACAGCATTACCATTGTAGTAGATCTCGTTTATATGCTCATCGTCGTATGGATCGAAATGTGGAGTGATGACCCAACCCTTTTCAGGCTCCAGAGCCGCTATCGAATACTCAATCTCTTCTGCGATCTCGTGAGCCTTCTGGAGTGTCATTTCCGGACTCAACACCATATGAAACTCTACGAAATTTCTGCTGCCGTCGGTACGAGTCTTCAGGTAGTGGTATCCGTTGACTTCCGGATGGTTGGCGAGAGCCTCGCCGATACCGGCGACGATATCGCTTGACAGTGAGCGATCCAGCAGTATCATAGTGCTCTCCTCTATGATCTCGTAAGCGGAATAGATGATATAGAGCCCGATCCCCAGACCAAAGAGAGCGTCTATCCAGTTCCATCCGGTCACATACACCAGCGCCAGAGAAACTATCACGGCACCGTTGCTGAGCAGATCGGTCTGATAGTGCAAAGCGTCGGCCTTGATCACTATGTTGTCGGTCTCATTCGCTATACGAAGCAGGTATCTGACAAGTAACCATGTCAGCGCTATCGAGAAGAGCATGACGATCATTGATGGCCACAGATAGGATGTCGCTTTGTTTTCGATTATCTTTTTGACGGCTTCATATATGATATACAACCCCGAAACCGTAATGACGGTTCCTTCTATCACTCCCGCTATAGCCTGTATCTTGCCTTTACCGTATGGAAAAAGCTCGTTGGAGTGCTCCTCGGCCTTTTTAATCGCGAAGAAGTTGAATACGGAAACAGCCATATCCAACACCGAATCTATAGCCGACGCCAATACG
>CAZYUW010000156.1:0-18530 GCA_964650685.1 uncultured Nitratifractor sp. | reverse complement strand
CGCTTAGCATATTCGCTATTTCGGACAGCCTTTGAGCTCCATTATGCTCATGAAAAGAAAGAAATTTGGCGTTTTGCGAGGGATTGAAAGATGTTGTTTTCTTCAAAAGAGAAAAAAGTTTTTTCGTTATTCTGGTATCTTCGCACAGTACTATATCAGCCGTTTCTAAAAGAGCGACAGCCCGCAGTGTTATGTCCTGCAGATTTCCAATCGGAGTAGGAATCAGACTAAGCATATTTTTGCCCGCAAGGGCAAAAGCGTCAAGAAAGCTTATATTTGCTCTTGAATTTCTCTACTCTGCCGGCAACATCCACTATTTTTTCCGAACCGGTAAAGAAAGGATGGCATTCGTTGCATATATCTATAGAAAGTTCCGGCTTATTGGAGCGCACGACAAATGTATTGCCGCATGCGCAGGTAACTTTGCATTCTACATACTCAGGATGTATATCTTTTTTCATAACGAACCTTTAAAGATAAATTGATGATGGGCAACCAACCCATTCTGACGCACAACAAGCAGGATGCGCCCTTCCGCTGCACAATCAGGCAGGGGTCGCTGCAACGATCATGGTCGAGACAGCTGAGTCAATAAAGATAATAGACACAAATTTTTGAGTTAGGATTATAACCAATAAATATTAATTACGGATAAATTCACCCAAGAAGTTTTCCCGCAAAAACTATCGCTGCCGTTTCACTCCGATACACCACAGGAGTGTTGAAACCAATTGTCTTTTCGCGATCGAACAGGGATCTTTCCGCCTCCGAAAACCCTCCCTCACATCCCACAATCACGGTGTATTTGTCTCTATCTTCAAGGCTGTCGATGCCCCTGCCTCCAAAATCCAACAGGTACACATCGCTGCTCTCTTCTTCCAGGAAAGCCCCTATTCCACCGAAAAACTCTACGATTTCGATCGTATCGCTTCTTCCGCACTGCTGGGACGAAGCTAAGAGTATTTTTTTAATTCTCTTATAATCAAGTCGATATTCCTTTTGGCTTTTGTCGCATCTTATGAAAGTTATTTTTTTGACTCCAATTTCATTTAGATACGGCAGAGCTTTCTCAATCGATTTGGGTTCTATGATGCACCAGCCAATATGAATCTCTCTTATGACTCCAACCCTTTTGTGTTCGAAATCCACAAGTCTCAGCAGGGCACTTTTTCTGCCAACAGTCTCGATATGATATTTGTAGATTTTGTCGTCTTTGAGATTTCTAAGATAGATGAGTGTCTCTTTTTTCGTTCTTCGTGCCCTGAATATATGTCTGTAGCTTTCGCCTTCAATCTCAAGTGACGCGATCCCGGCATTTTCGTCGTAAAGAAACCTCATGCGTGTATCAACCATAAAATGAATACAAAGTTATCGATACCACAAGAAGAAGTTCGACTGACAACACTTTCATATTGAGTGGGATTTCATTCGCGTTTTTTTTCCATAACGATCCCAGACGAATCGCTCTGTATCCATCCAAGACAGGCAGTAACAGACCGACTGCAATCATGGCCGCTACGGAATACCCGACAGGTTTTCTGGAGAATATCTGCACGATAATGCCACTGAACATTACCATCAACCATAATGCCCAAAATATAAAAAAACCTATTCTCGTGTAAAGTACTCTCCTGGGGGTTCTGGTCTTTAACAACAGGGATGTTCCAATATTGCAGACCACTCCAAATATAAGTGCAAATACCAGATAGTAGTGATAAGCTACAATAACACTCACTTATTGCCCTGATCCAATCAAATGAAAACCTATGCGTCTCGAACGATAAGCGCATATCGCTCGAGTGAATGCATTGAAACGCGCAGAACCATGATGCATAAATCAAAAATTGCTATTTGAGCCCGGCTATATAATCCGCGAGAGTATTGATATCTTCGTCGCTCATATTGCCAACCTGACCCTTCATCAAAGTACCCATTCCGGCGACATTCAAAGTACCGGCACGATATCCCTTTATCTTTTCTACGAGATCCTCTTTTTTCTGGCCAGCTATTATCGCTGACTTGCCGAGAGCTTTCGTTTTGCCGTCTTTCCCATGACATGTCACACATTTGCCATACAGCTTCGCGCCAGCTTCTGCGGACGATGCTGTCTTTGGAGTGTTTTGGGTCTCTTGAGACACAGTTTTTTTTGCTCCGCTTTCGTTTTTTCCACCTACCGTGGTCTTTTCAGGCGCTTTTTCGGCGCCTTGCGCAGCCTCCGCGGATTCATTCGAAGCATCTTTTGTTGTTTCTGCTTTTTGCTCTTGCTGCTTACTCATGTTTTTTGTTTCTGTTTTGGACTTCTCGTTAGACGCGTCACTTTTTTGTGAAGTACCATTTTCAGGAGCGGAAGATTTTTTTGTCTCGTTCCTGTTTTCACTTTTTGGCGCGGCAGCTTTATCTGTTGCGCTTTCTTTTGCTTTGGCAATTTCTGCGCTTTTTTCTACGCCTGTTTTTTGATTGGCCGCTTCCGTCTGCTCTTTTTTGCCCCCGTTGTTGCACCCTGTAACAGCAACGGCTATAGCTATTGTCGCTATCATAAACTTAACCTGCATACTCGACCTCCTTTTGTGTCGTATAATTTTCAGATGCCATTATACATATTAATTGTTAATGCTTATTGAGAGAATATTAATCATGTTGTTTCTGGAGAAGTTTTTATTTTCTTGAGTAGCAAGAAATGATCGCATCGATACCAATTCATACACCCTTGGAAGTATTGAAAATTCGTATATGCAATCTATCGCAATAGGTGTAATTGTGCCGTACACAAAATTCAAAAACCGCTTTGTCGTTTTTTTCGAGAGTTTTTTTGTCGTGACCAAGAGGCATACAGTAAACTTCGGCGCTCGGGATCAATCCTCTGATTCTTTCTATTTCAGTCTCTATGCCATCGATGATAGAATCGGAATCTATAGTAAATTTTAAAAAATACTCTCTGGCACTGACAGAAATAGATCTCAAGGCTTCGGGAACGATTCGCTTTTGCTCGGGCTCCATACTGTTGGACAATTTGACGGATAGAGCGAATATGCACTCTTTGTATACCGGAAATTTCGAAAAATCTATAAACACGGTTCCATTTGTTTCGAATGTCAGACACAGATTTTCGTTAATTAAAAATTTTACAACATCAAGAAACACTCGATCGTTATGATATAAAAGCGGTTCGCCTCCTGTAATGACTATATGGGGCTTGTATCCAATCTCGTCAAAAGTGCTTTTTATAGTATCTATCAATATTTTAGCGTTGTCTATTTTTTGCCATTTGTTAATAAAAAATCTATCGGACGCAAACCATGTGTCACAACCGGTTCTGCTTTCGTTGCCTGCCGAGTATTTTGCCCCAAAACCGGGACAGGACATGTTGCACCCTCCTGTTCTTAAAAAATACGAAGGCATTCCTGCATAGCGACCTTCCCCTTGTATTGACAAAAAATGTTCAGTCAACCAAAACACAGATTTTTCCTTTTTTGAAAATATGTTTTCTGTTCGCATTAACCTCCAGTCTCATAAAAGGCTCTATTTGATCCCTCATTCTCCGTTTCGCTCCATCTGTTCTCTTTTGGTTTGTTTTTCAATACTTCGCCCAGTATTTTCGCAGCTTCATCTGTATTGCCTTCTTTTATGGCACCAGCTATAGATAATGCTTCATCGAAATAGAGACACGGTATCAAATGCCCTTCCGCCGTCAGCCTTATACGGTTGCAGCTCTCGCAAAAATCGTGCTTATGGGGATCTATCAAGCCAAATATATAGCCGTTCTCTTCAATCTGATAGTTGTACGATGGGCTGGCACCTTCTCTGCCAACCCTATGGATAGTGTATCTCTCTTTGATCCTGTCCAGTATCTCCCTGCCATGCATTCCTTTTATCTCGTCTTTTGCGTGGGCGTTTTCCATGTACTCTATAAATCTTATTCTGATCCCCCTCTCTCTCGCGTACTCGAGCAAATCGAGTATTTCACTATCGTTTATACCTTTTAGTGGTACCATATTTATCTTGACACCAAAATCCAGATCCAGTGCTTTGTCAATACCCTCCAGAACCTTTGCAAGCACATTTTTTTGTGCTATCTGCGCGGCCACCGCTGGCTTTAATGAATCAAGGGATATGTTTATCCTTTTGAGCCCGGCATCTTTCAGCCTCTGAGCCGTCTCGGGAAGCAAATATCCGTTTGTGGTAAGAGCCAGATCGATATCGGGTTTATAGTCATGTATCATCCGCACGAAACTGTCCAGATCATACCGCAGCAGAGGCTCTCCTCCTGTGATTCTGATTTTGCTCACTCCACCATCTATAGCGATTCGGATGAACTTGAAAAGTTCTTCAAAACTCAACAGATTTTCTCGCGGCATCCAGCTGAACGGTTTTTCCGGCATACAATAGAGGCAACGAAAATTGCACCGTTCAGTAACTGAAACTCTCAAGTAGTTGACTTCTCTTCCATGTCCGTCTATCAACATTTACAATCCTGAGTATTTTTTGGATAAGAGTAGCCGAATGTATATAAAAAAAAGATGATTGAAATCAAAAAACAGGACACCGGACCAAAGTTGTCCGATATCCTGAGTATCTACTGTATCAGTGCAGATCTTTCCAGAGGGATCTCTTCCAGAGATACGCAAGCAAAGTGAATATCACAAAGAAGCCAAGCACCCAGGGGCCTACGGCCTGGCGCTTGGGTTTACTTGGATCACCTGTCTCTTCGAGATATGCTATGACTTTTTCAAAGCCCTCTTTGTTCAAACCTACACGAGGCATCGCCGTACCAGGAAGCTCTGATTGAGGATCTTCTATGAAGTTTGCCATAAAGTGCTCACTTCTGGCACGGATAATGATACTCAGATCTGGAGGCAGTTTGCCCATATATTTCGCCAGTTTATCTTGATACTCCGCCACATTGAGCTTGAATTTCATCAGCTCTGGATCTTGGCCTGTAGCTATATTCTTTTTGGTTTTTGGTATATCACCAATCTGTGTCCATTTGCCATATCTATTGGCATGACAGCGACCACAAGCCGACTCGAAAGCCTGTTTTGGAGTAATCTTTTCGATACTTGGCGCGATAGATTTGAAATAAGCTACCAGGTCGGCAGCGCTCTGGTCATCGGCAGCCATAGGTGGCATTGGATGCATTCTGCCGTTTTTGAATTTGTGTTCTACTTTAAGCGCGTGCGCTGGATTTTTCATGAGATTAAACAAAAAGTTCTCACTATAGATCGCTCCAGCGTCACTCAAATCTGGTGGATTTACACCATATGCTGCTACCGCGGCCATTGCATCCATTGGAGATTTCATATTTTGAGATTTGATAGAGTGGCATCCCGCGCATCCAGCGGCGAGAACCTTTCCGTTTTTGGGATCACCTTTGATCCCTGAAGGCATTTTAAGCTCAGGATAGGTAAAGCCTTTGTGCTCATATACTATCTCGTTGCCTTTTTCGTCCACTTTTTTGTGCATCTGATGATGCGCATAGGGCTCAACCCCGTAGTAGGTAACCAGTGTAAAAAATGCGACTACGGCAAATATCTTCAACTCTTTCATTTTTTACCTCCTACGAGTTTTTCGGCTTTGGTTATAAACGGCAAGATAAACCACAATATAATGAATGTCCATGCCGCGATCTTGCCTATGAGGGCGAATGTTGGATCGGTTGGAGGCAGTTTACCCATAATTGTCAATGTAACCATATCGATCAACAGCAGCCAGAACCAGCAACGGAAAGGTCTGCGCCTGTTCGCCGGAGCGACATTAGGACTGCGATCCAGAAATGGCAACAGCATGAATATAACCTGCGCGAAGCCAAACCATATCAAGCCTACATCTTTTGAGAATGGGCGTAGGATTTCATAACTCCAGAGAAAGTACCACTCGGGATAGATGTGTGCCGGAGTCTTCAGTGGATCGGCTGGGTCGAAGTTGACGGGATCCATGGCAAATTCGAAATGATAGAATACCAGATAGAAAAAGAATATAAAATATACACCCATCACAAATACATCTTTACTGAGAAATACTGGCTTGAAAGGTATGACTTTGGACTCTTTTTTGCGTCCTGCCTTCCAAAGCTCGGCAGACTCCTCGAAATCTATCTCTTCTCCATCCTGATTGTTTACATGCGGTATGCGAAGAGTACCAAAATGCAACACAATCAACAATATTATGACGAGTGGCATCAGAAGAACATGCAGCATAAAAAACCGTCCCAGAAATGCCTGTCCCGGAACATAATCTCCACGAATCCACTCAACGATACCGTTGAGCTCCAATGATCCGGCGGAAAAAAGATTGGTAATAACCATACCGGCCCAGTAACTCATCTGTCCCCATGGAAGCATGTATCCGGAAAATGCCTCTCCTGAAAAAGTCACAAAAAGAAGCATGCCCGAAAGCCAGATAAGCTCTCTGCCTTTTTTGTAAGAACCATAATAGATTCCGGTGAACATATGTATATATATGATCAAAAAGACTACTGACGCGGCCACACCGTGAATGTGACGCCACAGCCAGCCAAAGCCAACTTCACTCATTATTGTATAGTTTACACTGTCAAATGCCTGTTTTGTATCTGGCATATAATACATCAACAGAAAAATCCCGCTGATTAGAAGCAGTCCGAATGTAGCCGCAAGAATCATCCCCATCGCCCAGAGAAAATTGATATTCTTTGGAATCCAGTACTCGGTAGAGAGAACTCTCTGAAGAGTGTTGACAGCTAAACGCTGATCCATCCATTTGTTGGTGAAGGGAAATGCTTTATCAAAATGTGCCATACTCTCTCCTTATGCTACCAAGCCATCGGCTTTGAGTTTTTTATATTCAGGGCCCTCTTCTCCGAGAACCAGCTTTTTCCCATCAATCTTGAACGGTGGAATCACCAGTGGACTTGGTGGTGGCGACTTGAGCACTTCTCCTGCAGCGTCGAACTCACCACCATGACAAGCACATTTAAACTTATGTTCTTCTGAAAAATATGCCGGAATACATCCCAGGTGGGTACAGAGCCCAATGGCTATCAAAAACTTCTCCCCACCAACATCGATCAAGCGCTTATCCTTTATGGCCTTGTCGTCCTTCGCTATTTTGAGAACAAATACAGGCTTGCCTCTCCACATTTCCGTTTTCAGAACATTTTCTTCAGCTTTACTGAGATCTATAGTGGTAAAACCGGCAGATTTTACGCTTGGCAAAGGATCCCATGTGCGTTTGGCGGCATAGAGGGCGCCCAGTGCTCCCAAACCGGCAAAAGTTCCGAGGGCTTTGCCCAGAAAATCCCTTCTTTCGCTCATATTGCGTCCTTTAATAAAAGATTTGAACGATATATTATATGAGTATTTATATAAAAATCAATTAAGAGTAATCAAAAAAAATGATTATGTATCAAATTTTTAAAATGA
This sequence comes from uncultured Nitratifractor sp., assembly GCA_964650685.1. GTDB lineage: Bacteria > Campylobacterota > Campylobacteria > Campylobacterales > Sulfurovaceae > Nitratifractor. Next base: position 11,133 of record CAZYUW010000156.1, on the reverse strand, counting down.
TATGTTTAGTAAATACACATTTTCCAACGGTATCAAGGCGACTGTCCGGTCAATCGCTTTTCCCCCGCATTTTGATATATATGTGCAGAATCTCTATCGCGGCTGGCGTGACGCCGCTTATTCTCGATGCTTCAAAAAGTGTTGGTGGAGAAACCTTCTGAAGCTTCTCTACGATCTCATTACTCAGCCCCTTAACCAAAGTAAAATCAAACCCTTCAGGAATCTCGATTTCGTACATCTCTTGCATTTTTTCTATCTGCTTGCGCTGCTTCTGGATATACCTGGAGTATTTGGACTCTATTAGAATCTGTTCAAGTATATCCTCGGTATGACTTTTGAGATCAGGTGCCAGTACGAGCAGCTTTTCGATAGAAAGGTCTTTTAGTCTGCCTATGACATCTATCATTGCGGTTTTGTCCCTGATCTTCTCTTCTCCTATATTTTCAAGTTTTCTCGAAAACTCTTTTGTGGGCGTGACATATTCGTTTTTGAGATCTTCCAGCGCTTTTTGGATGTGCACTCTTTTGATATCGACCGCATCCGCGATCTCTTTGTCAAGCAATCCGAATTTCGCTCCATATCTGGCCAATCTGATATCGGCATTGTCCTCTCTAAGCATAAGGCGATATTCTGCTCTGCTGGTAAACATCCTGTATGGCTCACTAGTCCCTTTCGTCACAAGATCGTCTATGAGCACTCCTATATACGCCTCATCTCTCCCCAATACAAATGGCTCTTCACCTTTTACGGATAAGGCGGCATTGATCCCTGCCATTATTCCCTGGGCGGCAGCTTCTTCATAGCCCGTCGTGCCATTCACCTGTCCCGCCCAGTAGAGACCTTCGATTTTTTTGCTCTCCAGAGTATGTTTTAGCTCCGTAGGCTGTATGAAATCATACTCTATCGCATATCCATATCTGACTATTTCCGCCTTTTCCAGACCCGGAATGGAGTGTATCATCTCCTCCTGAACATCGACAGGTAACGAGGTGCTCAACCCGTTCAGATAAAATTCATTCTTCTCCCTGGTTTGAGGTTCTACAAAAACCTGGTGCCTTGGCCTGTCACGAAATCTGTCGATTTTGTCTTCTATGCTTGGGCAGTATCTGGGTCCCACTCCTTCTATCTGGCCGCTGAAAAGTGGCGCTCTGTAAAAATTGTCTTCGATTATTTTGTGAGTGGCTTCATTGGTATAGGTTGTCCAGCACGGCAACTGAACGGGTTTGAATCCTCTTCGCTCCGTCTTTATCGAGAACGGTATTGGATTTTCGTCTCCCTTTTGGATTTCCATAACCGAAAAATCTATACTGTCTCCAGATATTCTGGCGCAAGTACCGGTCTTCAGGCGAGATATCTCGAAACCGATCTTTCTGAGATTTTCCGCCAAAGAGATGGAGGCGAACTCCCCCTGTCTGCCGGCTGATTGAGTATGATTCCCGATATGTATCAAGCCGCTTAGAAATGTTCCCGAAGCTATAATCACCTTTTTCGACGAATACACATTTCCCAGCTGGGTCTCTACGCCTTTCACTTTCCCCCCGTCTGCAACAAGGGAGGTAACCATCTCCTGTTTGATATCCAGATTTTTCATCTTTAGAAGTCTGTCTCTCATATATACCCTGTATCTATCCATATCGATCTGCGCCCTGCTGCCCCTGACGGCAGGACCTTTGGAACTGTTTAGCTGCCTGAACTGCAAACCGGTCGTATCTGTGCATAAACCCATCTCTCCGCCCAGCGCGTCTATCTCTTTGACAAGATGCCCTTTGGCGAGTCCGCCTATGGCGGGGTTGCAGCTGCTGGCGCCTATCTGCTCAACCAGAATGGTTATCAACAGAGTATTCATTCCCATTCTGGCTGCCGCCGAAGAAGCCTCTATACCGGCATGGCCTCCTCCTATGACGATCACATCGTAGCGCATAAATTTCCAACTCCTTTCGTTCCAAACAGAGACAAGACTTGATTCTATAGTATTACAGTGGATACTTGGATATAATGGCGATATTATATCCAAAGCGGAGAATCGACTTGTTCACTGGATTGATTAGAGAAATCGGTATCGTCAAAAATCGACACAACAATGTATTGACGATACAGTCCGGTATCAAACCCAAAAAGGGAGATTCAATCGCCCTAAACGGTGTATGTTTGACGGTTGTAGATCTTTACGATGGCGGATTCATGCTGGAACTGGGAAACGAAACCCGCAAGCTGATCCCACCGGAAAAATTTCAAGGAAAGGTGCACCTGGAACCGGCAATGATAATGGGGGACAGGTTTGAAGGACATATTGTGCAGGGACATATCGACACTATAGGTACCATAAAAAATATAGACGCAAAAGAGAACACCGTCGATATGTGTATATCTGTGGACGCTTCCGTAATGCCTGTGATCATCCACAAAGGCTCCATCGCCATAGACGGCATAAGCCTCACGATAAACTCCACTGGAAAAGACTGGTTTAAGCTCTCCATAATACCCCATACGCTCAAAAACACTCTGCTTGGCGAATTGAAAACAGGAGACAAAGTAAACATAGAAACCGATCTATTCGCCAGATATATAGACAGGATTCTCCGGAAGCGTTTTGGAAACACGAGTGAAACGCTTCTGTCGTGGAGTGCTGTCGATGCCATCAATATGAGTTTTTGAGTGTGAAAAAAGAAGCGATATGAATACAGCCAAAACAATAAATATTTTAGAGTACGCTGTCACACCTGAGAGCGGAGAGACGATAAATTTGCTTCTCAATCACAAAAATATCAAAATCAACAAAATAGTCAGCTCTGACGACATAGATCACATAGAGTATTGCCAGGATGAAGACGAGTGGATACTTCTGCTGGAAGGTTCTGCCACGCTGGAATGCGATGGCAAAGTTTTGGAATTAAAAAGAGGAGACAGCCTGCTCATCCCGTCAAAAACAACCCATAGAGTGAAAAAGGTCGAGAAAGGTACGATATGGCTAACAGTTCATATCTATTAAACAATGATATTTAATTTTAAAAGATAATTTTTTTCTATTATGTTATAATTGCCTGAAGATTTGCCAATTGTTCTTTATCGAGAGTTATATGCCTTCATTGGTTCCTTGGTCAAAAATATATAAAACTCTTTCTCGATTTAGTGCCTTTTGGGTAAAATCGATCTGTCAACTTTCATCAAAGGCGTAGCGTATGAACAAAGAGCGGATAATTATATTTGATACTACCCTCAGAGATGGCGAGCAAAGCCCTGGTGCCTCCATGAACACCGGCGAAAAAATACAGATCGCCACACAACTGGAGAAACTCGGAGTAGATGTGATAGAGGCCGGTTTTGCTGCTGCCAGTCCGGGTGATTTCGACGCAATATCCAAAATATCCCAAAAGATAAAAAACTCTACCGTATGCTCTCTGGCCAGAGCACTTGAAAGCGATATCAAATCAGCGGGAGAAGCTATCGCGGCGGCACCAAAAAAACGCATTCACACATTTATCGCAACCAGCCCTATCCATATGCAACACAAACTCAGAATGAAGCCAGATGAAGTGATAAAACGAGCGGTTGCAGCGATCGAGTACGCCAAAACTTTTACAGATGATGTGGAGTTCAGCTGCGAAGATGCAGGACGCAGCGATATGGTATTTCTGAAAGAGATAATCGACGCGGCGATAGAGGCTGGAGCCGGCACAGTAAATATACCCGATACCGTTGGAATACTTCTTCCATCGGAGGTCGGCAAAAGGATAGCGGAACTCTACAGACATATCGGAAAACGAGCCATTATCTCGGTTCACAACCATAACGATCTCGGCCTTGCGGTAGCCAACTCTCTCGAAGCCGTCAGCAGTGGTGCCAGGCAGATAGAGTGTACGGTGAATGGGCTGGGAGAACGGGCGGGAAACGCCGCGCTCGAAGAGATAGTTATGGCTCTCAGGGTTCGTTCCGATGTATTCGGTGATGTGTATACCGCGATAAATACGAAAGAGATCTACCCTGCAAGTCGCATGATAGCCTCCATAACAGGAATCGAGCCACAGCCCAACAAAGCGATTGTAGGCAAAAACGCCTTCGCGCATGAAAGTGGAATACACCAGGATGGTGTTTTGAAGCATAAAAAAACCTATGAGATATTCTCTCCCGAAGAGATTGGCCTCGGTGGCAAAGATACATTGGTGCTTGGAAAACACTCCGGCAGAGCCGCCTTCAAAAGCAAACTGGAAAAACTGGGCTTCAGTCTGTCCGAAAACGAACTCAATGAGGCTTTTTCCCGTTTCAAAGAACTGGCCGATAAGAAAAAAGATATATACGATGATGATCTTCGCGCTCTTGTAACGAGCCAGATGAGCAACATAGAAAAGAGATACGAGCTGGTCGCTCTTCAACTGATGGATTCCACCGGTGGAGTACCGAGTGCCGCGGTCACGATCAGAAAAAACGATGGAACGGAATATACGGACGCGGGCATAGGTGACGGAACCATTGACGCGGTATTCAAAACCATAGATCGTATTACCGGACAGCATGGACTCCTCATGGATTATAAGGTAAAATCGGTATCCAGAGGCAAAGACGCTCTGGCCAATGTCACGGTACAGGTAGCGTTCAACGATGATGAACCAGCCGTCATAGGGCACGGTCTAAGCATAGATACGATGCTTGCCAGTGCCAGAGCCTACCTCGGAGCACTCAACAGCTACCTGAGCATGGAGGGAATGCTGAAAAAAAGAGAAAAGAGCACCGCCAAAAATATCTAATATACAAAGAGCGTGGAGTGGGCACATGGATACCGGCAAGAGAAAAGAGATTGAGAGTGTCTGCACATATTGTGGAGTCGGATGTGATATCACCGGCATTGTAGCGAACAATCGCATAGAAAAGATATTCGCCCAAAAAGACGGAGTCGTCAGCCAGGGAAAACTCTGCATAAAGGGCAAATATGGATTCGATTTCGTGGAAGCCAAAGACAGGATAAGAGAACCCAGGATCAGAAAATCTTTTCTGGAATCTAATCAACATCTTAAAGAACTGTACGGCGACAAGATGCTTGAGTTCGATACCGATTTCTACACATGCAAACTGGAAACAGCTATCGATATCGCGGCCGCCAAATTAGACGAGATAAAAAAGCGTTACGGTCCAGACTCCTTTGGTGCGATCGGCGGCGCCAGAAGCAACTGCGAAAGCGCCTATGTGCTGCAAAAATTTTGCAGAGAAACTATGGAGTCACCCAATATCGACAACTGCGCGAGAGTGTGCCACTCCCCCAGTCTCAATGGCATGAGGGAGACGATAGGAGAAGGAGCAGCAACCAATCCATATAACGACATATACGAAACTGAGTTTATACTGGTTATCGGCTCCAACACAATGGAAGCCCATCCTATCATCGCCAATCGTATCATCGACATGGCGAGAAAATCCAACAATCTCGCCGTTGTAGATGTCAGAGAGACAAAGCTGGCCAAACTGGCGAAATACAACTGCATAATCCCTTTCGAGGCCAATCTGCTTATACTCAATATGATGGCATATGTCATACTTGATGAAGAGTTGTACGACAAAGAGTTCGTATCCACACGAACGAAGGGTTTTGATACTTTTAGAGAAAAGATACTCAACGACCCCTGTGCAAATCCAATTTTTTTCTCCAAAATCAAAGGATATGAATATCTCGCCAAAATGATCCCGAATATTGCCAGGGAGTATGCAGTGAAAAAATCTATGATATTCTGGGGTCTGGGCATAACTGAACACATAGACGGCTCTTACGCGGTTATGGCGATAACGCATCTCGCTCTGCTTACCGGCAATATCGGAAAAAGCGGCGCGGGACTCATGCCGCTAAGGGGACAAAACAATGTCCAGGGTGCTTGTGATATGGGATGCCTGCCTTACTATGCTCCTGATTATGAAACTCCTCGACAAATAGGCAAAACTACACCTGAAATGATCGAATCCATCGAAAAAAACAGAATGAAAGCCATCCTGAATATGGGGGAGGATATAACCCATGTTCACCCCAATATAAACAGGATCGCGAAAGCTCTCGAAAATCTGGAGCTGCTTATGGTTTTGGAGCTTTTCATGTCCGATATCGCGAAACGAGCGGATATAGTCATCGGAGTCAAATCCGCGTATGAAAAAACCGGAGTTTACATCAATGCCATGAGAAGGCTCCATTTGTCGCAACCATTGATAGAGTCCGACTTGCCTGACGACTGGGAAGTGCTGTCGCTACTGGGTGGCAAATTGAATGGAGAGTACCATTATCAAAAAAGTGAGGATGTCTGGAACGAGATCAGGCAAAATGCCCCAAAACGCTTTAGTGGAGCGGCATACTATAGATTAAAAAGGCATCGTAAACGAGGTATGCAGTGGCCCGTATTTCACGAAGATACACCGGTTTTGCACCTTTTGGACTTCAGAACGGAAGACGGTCTGGGAAATTTCATATATCATGGATGGAAAAAGCGCGGAATGATAGAGGATATCACCAATGATATTTTCCCCTTATCCAAAAAGGGCCTGTTCTATCTGACAACCGGCAGAACACTTGCGCACTATAACAACTCGTCACAGACAGGTCACAGCAAAAAACTGAAAACAAAATATGACGAAGATATCATACTAGCCTCTTTCAAAGACAAAGAATACATAGGCGACAAGGTCATACTTCGCACAAAAAACGGAGAAACCGAGGCTTTGAGCGTAGAGTACAGTGAAAAGATAAAAGAAGGGACGCTTTTTTGTACTTTTCACCATTCCAAAAGCGGCATCAATAGACTTTTTGGTAACGAAAGAGATGAGAGGGTGCATACGGCACGGTTCAAAAGTATCAAGGTAGAAGCCATATCTGTTGGTGAAGGGATTGGTTGCAGTTGATAAAAAGAAATCTGTTGAAAAAATTCGGTTTCTTCAGCGAAGAAAAAGCGACAGCTTTTCTTGAAAAAGAGGGTTTCATCATACTGGAGAGAAACTACTACGCAAAAAAACTGGGAGAGATAGATATCATAGCCAGCAAAAACGGAATCATCCATTTTATAGAGGTCAAGAGCTCCAGGGTGGATTTCGATCCAGTGTACAATATCACACCGGGCAAACTCAAAAAAATAGTAAACTCGGCACAGTATTACATGAAATCAAAAAAGCTGGATTGTGCCTACTCCATAGACGCTCTTTTGCTGCGAAAAAACGAAGTGGAGCTGCTGGAAAATATCACAATGTGACTATGATATATCTGAATGAGTCAAGAGATACTGGAATTCCAAAAGCGGAAGAGGTTTGGAAAAATAGTACCCCTGAAGATACTCCACACCATACGATTGCAAAAGAGACAGCTCCTCCTCTCTTTCTATTCCTTCGGCTACTACACTCATATTCAAACTGTGGGCAAGTTTTGCGATGGTCGATACAATATGCATACTGCTTTCATCGCTGAACATGCTCATAACGAAACTTTTGTCAATCTTCAGAGTGTCGATGGGAAATTTTGCCAGATAAGCGAACGACGAATACCCTGTGCCGAAATCATCGAGTGATATATCTATGCCAAGCTGTTTTATCTCGTTTAGCTTTTGCCTGGTTAGTTCAGGATTGGCCATGGAGGCGTGCTCTGTTATCTCTATTTTGATTTTTGAATCGCCTATATCGCTCGCGTAAAGTTTGTTGGCAAGATTATTTATAAAATCTTCGTTCTCCAACTCTCTTAGTGAAAGGTTTATCGATAGCTGAAGAGGCTTGAAACCGTAGGATTTCCAGCTTTCCAGCTTTTTGAGGCTTTCGTTTAGTACATATGTACCCATCTCGACGATCAAACCGCTTCTTTCGGCTATGGGCACAAAGGCGTCGGGCATCACCAGTCCTCTGGTTGGATGGTGCCACCTCAAAAGAACCTCGGCTCCAGCAATCTTTCTGCTCATACTCTCATAAATAGGCTGAAAATAGAGTTTAAACTCTTTGTTTTTCAAACCGGCCTGGATTTCATTGTTGAGTTTTATCTCATGGTCGGTCTTTTGTGTAAACTCTTTTTTGGCTATGACAGTGTGACCTATACCAAGCTTCTGGGCTTCGTACAGAGCGTGATAAGAGCTGTTTATCAACCCCCCAAGTGTTCCATGATCCGGAAAAAGACTGGCTCCAATGGAAAAAGTGAGGTTTTTTACATTTTCGTTTTTAGGATTAAGCTGTTTCAATGCGGAGTGGAACATATCCGCTATGCCATATATGGCGTCGATTGTTCTTACATCTTTGGCCAAAATAAGAAAATTTACATAGCTCATATGATACACGGAGAATCTATCCTGCTCATATACCTCTCTCAACAGGCTGGCGATCGAAAGAATTATTTCATTCATCTCGGTATATCCCAGAAGCGAACGGATCATGGAAAATTCATCCATCTCAATAGAGAGAATCGCAAAACTTTTTATGGATCCGTCTCCGCTTGAAGATGTCGCGGCCATTATATCACTGAACGCTTTGTGCTGATTTGGAAGGCCGCTTATCGCATTCAAGTGGTGTATATTGAATAGTTTCTTCTTGCACTCCATATCGTGAATGCTTATCGCGTAGTATCGTCTGTTGTGATTGTCTGGAGATTTGTATGTCAATATCTCTATCAGAACCTCCATGGATATTTCGGATTTCATCTCTGTCTCGGGAAAAATGCTCTTCTGGCCGGAATCTCTCTCTATGTGCATATCCAAAAGATCGCTCAGCGAAACCCATGCTATATCGCCTTTGACTCTGAAACGCATTATATTGTCTGTAACTCTTATAGAGGAGTCCGCTTTTATCGGCGGTGCGAACTTGAGTATAGTTTCGTTGGCATATCGTATATTCTTTTTGCTGTCCACTATCAGCAGCATATCTGCCGACAGATTTATCAATCTGTTCAGCAATTTTGCGTCATCACAGATTTTTTTCCCCAAAAAACCTTTTTTGGGAACATCGGATATCCTCGTTATTAAAAATCTCAATATCAGATACAACACGAGCAGAGCCACAAAACTCCATATCGCTATCTCTGTCAAACTATGATTTACAATCAAATTATCGATAAAATCCACACATCACTCCGATTTTAAAATATTGCCCGGTTTTGATCCATCGATCGACGACTGAAGCCTTTGCGAACAAATCCGCACTTTTATAATTTTGTCTTTGTCGGGAATGTATATTAACATCGGGTTTATTATATGACGCTAAATAGATAAAATTTTGTCCGGCAAGTAGCCGGAAACAATGTTAACTATATATTTACCAAATTACAAAAAGTATCATTTTGTCTCCTTTGACAACAAATGTCGCTTTCTACTTTTTTTATTATCTAAAAAGAGTGTATAATCTGATTCCAAAACAATATCAAACAAAAAAGGATTGTAAATCTATGGGCAAATATATAGAATTGACAAAAGACAATTTCGAAGAGACGATCAAAGATGGAGTGACACTGATCGATTTCTGGGCTCCATGGTGCGGACCATGTAGAATGATAACCCCGGTGATAGAAGAGCTTGCCGAAGAATATGAGGGCAAAGCGAAAATATGCAAAGTCAATACGGACGAAGAGCAGGAGATAGCGATTCAGTTTGGCATAAGATCCATACCGACCATTCTTTTCTTCAAAGACGGGGAATTGGTCGATCAGATGATCGGCGCGGCCGGCAAAGATGTGTTTTCCCAAAAACTGGACGCTATTTTATAATTAATCACTTCACGGGAATTTCTCTATTTCCGTGAAGTTCGCTAATTCTTCAAATCTACTCAAAAGGATGCGGTTATTCAGCTTTTTGACCCATTCATAATGATATTGTTCAAATATTCATCGATCTTAAAAACAATATGAAAGGATTTTTGGCATGCTGGATTGTGCGATAATAGGCGGTGGACCGGCTGGATTGAGCGCGGGGCTGTACGCAACCCGCGGAGGCTTGAAAAATGTTGTCATGTACGAAATGGGAATGCCCGGAGGGCAGATAACGCAAAGCAGCGAGATAGAGAACTATCCGGGTGTTTTCAGAGAAGGTATGACTGGAATGGAACTCATGGAAAAATGGCCTGAGCAGTGTATGCATTTCGGACTTAAACACGAAATGAAAGAGGTCAGGCGAATCGAACGGAAAGAGAATGGTCTGTTTGTGATCGATCTCGGCAAAGAATCCATAGAATCAAAAACAGTTATTGTCTGCACAGGCAGCACTCCTAAGCGGGCTGATTTCAAAGGAGAAAACGACTTTTACGGCAAAGGAATCAGCACATGTGCCACATGTGACGGATTTTTCTACAAAAACAAAGAGGTTGCCGTACTTGGCGGTGGAGATACGGCTCTCGAAGAAGCGCTATATCTCTCGAATATATGTTCGAAAGTATATATTGTTCACCGTAGAGACAAATTCAGAGCGGCTCCACCCACAGTTGAAAGAGTGCGCAAAAACGATAAAATAGAATTTATTTTAAATGCCGCGATAGAAGAGGCTTATGGAGGCGAAATGGGACTGGATGGATTAAAGATAGTCTTCAGTGACGGTAAAGAACCAATCGATCTAAAAGTCCCGGGACTATTTGTGTTTGTCGGACACAATGTCAACAACGCGGTACTCAAACAGAAAGATGAATCATTTCTGTGTGCCGTAAATGAGCAGGGTCAGATAATCGTAGATTTGGAGATGCATACATCCGTGCCTGGTCTGTACGCCGCCGGTGATGTCAGAATAAAATCACCAAAACAAGTCGTATGCGCGGCTTCGGACGGTGCAATCGCGGGCATGCAGGCACTACACTTTATCCAGGAACAGGATTGAAAATGATAAAAGCGGGAATACTGGGCTCCACGGGTAAAATGGGAGACTATCTGATCAAAAATATTTTGGAGGACGACACTTTCACGCTCTCTGTTGTGCATGTGTACGACTCCTTGACAACGACTCTTCCCGAAAGCACAACGGTAACGAACAGTATGGATACTCTTTTGCTCGAGAGCGATATCATCATAGACTTTTCCGCTCCTGTCGCGACTCAGGAGCTTTGCGAAAAAGCATTGGACAATCCCACGCCTCTGGTGATTGCAACGACGGGATTGACCCAGCATCAACAAAACACGATGCTTGCAGCAGCGGAAAAGATGCCTGTTTTGTACTCCACGAA
>CAZYUW010000155.1:0-4330 GCA_964650685.1 uncultured Nitratifractor sp. | reverse complement strand
GAAGTTGGACTCCATCCACTTTCTGACGAACTGTGCCGGTATCGCCATCACTATACATTCGCACGACATCGCCTCCGCAATGGAAACATAAGCATCCATGTCTCTCCTGTTTCTGGAGCTGATGACCATATCGTTCTTCTGTGAAAAAGCGTGATACAGAGCCATACCCCACTTTCCGGCTCCCACTACAGAACATTTCAAGATTTCCTCCTTTCCGTAGGATACCCGATGGCATCCTCGAAATTTTTCAGATCCTTCTCACGCCCGATACAAACTATGATATCCCCGCTGTCCAGCTTGTGCTCCAATCCGGCCGTGACGAAAATGAAACTGTTGCCTTTTTCCACATCTATCATTCCCACAAATATCACTCCATAGGATCTGAAATCCACCTCATCGTACATTTTGCCATGCAAAAACGACCCCTCCGGGATCTCAATCTCCCGAAAACCGTACTCGTGGGTATCGTCGACGAAACCCTCCAGAAACTCCGTAGCTATAGGCTTGTTGAGGATATTGTGTATTCTGGTGGCACTAACGGCGTATAGATCTATCACCCTGTCCGCTCCAGCCATTTTCAGCTTGCTGGTAGCGTGTATCGAATCCGATATGGCGAGTATTTTGTTCTCCGGAAAGAGATCTTTCAAAGAGAGTACCAGAAAGACATTCAGATGATCGTCGTCCATTACGCACACCAACTGATCGTGCGGCTTGACATTGAGCCTCTCGAGCTGCCTGTCGTCGGCCACATCTATGAGCCTGCATGTTTCGAATCCCTCTCTGAGCGCTCTTTTGTATCTCTCCTCGCTCGACTCTACGAGCATTATATCGACATCCTCTTTGTGGAGTATATCCGCTATATTCTTGCCAAACTTTCCATACCCGAAAAGAACTATACTTTTGCGTCTATGCATATCGTTCAACCTCACAATACTCTCTCATGAGAACAGATCCAATCTTCTATCGCAACTACCGACACAGTTGCTCTCCAGAAAGTAGTTGATACTTATTTTTTTGCCCATTACCAACAGTATATCGCCCTTCTCTATATATGTTTCCGGATCGGGATTGAACTCGAACGAGCCGCTCCGGGCTTTCTGGATTCCTATCAAAACCAATTTATGTAATCTAAAGTCTATCTCCCTTATCTTTTTATCCGCCAGCAGACTGTCTTTGTAGATGGGTATTTCACCGAGCAGCGCGACATTCTGACCGGTAAATATAGCATGAATGGCTTTGTACATGATTGGTTTCGTTATGGCCACCGCCATCATCGTTCCAGCCATCTCGTTAGGCAGCAGTATATGATCCGCTCCAGCCCGCTGGTACTTGCTGACGATCTCGCTGTTGCTCGCCCTGGCTATGACCCTGATCTTCGGAGATACACTCTTGGCGTTCAGGGTGATATATATGTTTTCGATATCGTCGTGCGAAAGACACATCACCGTCACCTTGTTTCCCGCGGTCTTGAATCTCGAGAGTGTCTCGAAACGACTCGCGTCATCGACGATGGCCGCGTAACCATCATGCGTCGCCTGACGAACATTCTCTTCGTTTTTATCCAGTATTATGTAGTCGAACTCCATTCGATCTTTGATGCGCAAAAACATTTTCGCCATCTGTCCATATCCGCAGATGATCAGAAACTCGTGGCTTTTGTTGACCTCCTCTATGATTCGCTCCTCTTTCAGTTCACTCAATTTTTCGGAAAAGGCGGAGACGATCACAGATGTGGCGAAAGAGATCATAGCGATACCGAATATGATGATTATTACGGAAATGAGCCTGCCGAGGTCGGAAACAGGAGATATATCGCCGTATCCAACGGTACTTATCGTTACGAGAGACCAGTACAGAGCGTCAAAGATGGTCTCTATATTGGGGTTGTGGGTCTCTTCCAGTACATATATGGCTATACCGCCCGTAAATACAACAAACAGGAGCAAAAACAGAAGCGTGAGCAGCTCGAATCTCTTGCTGGCCAATACATCCACAAACTGATTGGCACTCCTTGTGTATCTGAGCAGTTTCAGAAACCTGAACAGTACGAATATTCTCAATACCCTCAAAGGTCTGTATGCCGGCATGATTGCCAGGATATCTATAATAGCCGCCGGAGTCACGACATAGGAGAGCTTCCTTTTTAGCGCTTTAAAAAACACGCTCCACACCTTGAACTCTTTACCTATAAAATCCGCGTCTTTGTACTCCTTTACTATATAAGTGGACATGTCGCTATAAACCCAGAGCCTGAGAATGTACTCTATCAAAAACACCAGTGAAACGAAATATATATCGTAATAGTCCATCCACAGGGGCAACGGATGCTTCACCTCGTATATCAGCAGAGTGACGGAGCTGAGTATCAAAAAAATGATAAACAGATCGAAATATCTTTTGTATCTGCAGTTCTGATCGTGCAACAATCTGTCAACGGCCTTTTTGGCGTTCTTATAGGAAGTGGAGTGATCTATGAAGTTGGCGAACCTGATGATCGGATGCTCCCTGGAACTCCCCTTTGTTTTCTCCATAGATCTCAGCCCAGTCTCTCTTTTAGGAGTTGGTTGACCTTCGCCGGATTGGCCGAACCTTTACTCGCCTTCATGACTTGGCCCACAAAAAAACCGAAAAGTTTCTCTTTGCCGGCACGATACTCCTCTATCTTGTCTCTGTTGGCATCCAAAACGGCATCTATCATCGATATGATTTCACCGTCGTCGCTCAACTGTCTCAATCCAAGTCTATCGATGACAGCGTCCACATCATCTTCATCGTTCTGCATCAGATCGTCCAGCACATCCTTGGCGCCTTTGCCGGATATGGTGCCGTCAGAGATCCTGGAGACAAGTCTGCATAAAGTCGACGCATTCACTGGGGAATTACCTATATCCAGACCCACTTTGTTCAGTCTGCCAAGAAGCTCGGATGTCAACCAGGTAACGGCGAGTTTCGTATCTGCACCACCATCGATCATCTCCTCGAAATAGTACGCCATCTCTTTTGTGGATGTGATCACCATCGCATCACTGTACTTCAGACCAAGCTCCTCTACATATCTTCTAACTTTCGCGTCAGGCAGCTCCGGTATCTGTCTGGCCTCCTCCATCATAGCTTCGTCCACGATGACCGGTCGCAGATCGGGATCCGGGAAGTATCTATAGTCGGCACTGTCCTCCTTGCCTCTCATGGATCTCGTCTCTCCCGTGGTCACATCGAAGAGCCTGGTCTCCTGCCAGACCTCCTCTTCATATACGCCATCCTCCCATGCTTCTATCTGGCGCTCCACCTCATACTCTATGGCCTGCTTGACGAACTTGAAAGAGTTGATATTCTTGATCTCCACTCTCGTACCGTATCGATCGGACCCCTTTGGCATGATAGAAACATTCACATCGCATCTAAACGATCCTTCCTGCATATTGGCGTCGCTTATGTCTAGATATCTCACTATCGAATGTAGTTTCTTCAGGTATGCGACAGCTTCGTCAGAACTCCTTATATCCGGCTCTGAAACTATCTCGAGAAGCGGGGTATCGGCCCGATTGAGATCGACTTTCGATATAGAGCCATCATGTGTGTTTTTTCCGGCATCGGCTTCGAGGTGGGCGCGCGTTATGCCTATCCTTTTCGTATCTCCGTCATCAGTATCGATAAACAACTCCCCACTCTCGACGATAGGTATATCGAACTGCGATATCTGATACGCTTTCGGACTGTCAGGGTAAAAATAACTTTTTCTATTGAATATCGATCTCCTGTTTACGGTGGCGTTTATCGCGAAACCGAAACTCATAGCCTTTTTGACCGCCTCTTTGTTCAACACAGGCAAAGCACCAGGCAAACCGAGACATGTCGGACATGTGTTTTTGTTCTGATGCTCCGCGAAACTAGTCGGACAAGAGCAAAATATTTTGGATTTGGTATTTAGCTGTACATGCACTTCTAGTCCTATCACTGTCTCAAACATGAAAAATCTATCCTTTACTTTATCGACTTTATTTCACTAAAGATAGACAATTATACCGTTTAGCCTCTGTAGTAGAGTTAAAAAAGACTCACCCCTGATACCGCCAGAATAAAGAGGTTATCGTTTTTTGAATATGCCCGATCGCAATACTGCGATATCGTCTGAAATCAACAAAAACGAATCTTTTATCTATATGAATATGACTGTAAAACTGAAATACAACCGGCAAGATTGGCAAAAAATGCCGAAAAATCGAGTTTTTTGATCCCTCTGTACTATGAGCGCAGTATGAACGGAAAGTAGATTGAATATATTCAAACAGCCCGCAAAACATCCATATGATTTCTATATCAAATCGCCAAT
>CAZYUW010000154.1:0-8432 GCA_964650685.1 uncultured Nitratifractor sp. | reverse complement strand
TGGGAGTTGGTCAGACCGTATATAAAGTTGTTTATGATGATCAGGGTGATATCTATGTTTCTGCGCGCACCGTGGATCGTATGGTTTCCTCCGATGGCCAGTCCATCCCCATCTCCCGCGACACAAACAACATGCTTGTCGGGATTGGCCAGCTTGATACCCGTGGCGAAAGCTACGGTACGCCCGTGGGTAGTGTGAACGGTGTTTACATCCACATAGGAGGAGAAGCGCCCGGAACAGCCGATACCGGAAACGAGAGCTATATCGTCCTTGTTCCAGCCAAGTTTGTCTATAGCGCGGATAAAAGCCTTGAGAATGACACCGTCACCGCAGCCCCAGCACCACAGCGTGGGCATCTTGTCGGTTCTGAGATATTGATCGTAATTGAATGCCATCTTAGAGCTCCTTAACTTTTTCGATAATATCGGCCGGAGAGAACGGTCGACCGTTTGTTTTTGTCAATTTTTCTATATCCCTACGGCCCATACAACGCTGAACCTCTTCGAGATACTGCCCCTGGTTGAGTTCGACGACGAGCACCTTGTCGAACTTCTGTCCCAGTTCGTACATACGCTTCTCCGGTGAAGGCCAGATCGTGATGGGACGGAAAAGTCCCGCTTTGATGCCGTGCTGATCGCGCAAGACATTTATAGCCTCCTTGATAGCCAGAGAGGCAGAACCGTAACCTATCAGCAGGATATCCGCATCGTCTATCAAATACTCTTCGTTGCTCTCGATCTCGTCTACATGCTCGTCGACCTTGCGAAAGAGGCGATCGATAAGCAGGCGACAAGTCTCTATCTCTTCGGTCGGAAATCCACTGGCGTCGTGATGCAGACCGGTAAAGTGATACCTGTACCCCTGAAACATCGGATTGAGCACCGCGGGCTGATCCTGCTCGGCCTGATACGGCTTGTACTCTTCGGCCGGCCCATCGAAAGTCTTGCGTGGAACAATGCCGGCTTCGACCTCCTCTTTGGTTGGTATCATCGCTTTGCCGTGCATGTGTCCCAGCGTCTCGTCCAGCAGTACGAAAACCGGCTGCATGAAACGGTCCGCGAGATTGAATGCCCTGACTGTCTCCGTATAGCACTCCGCCAGAGTACCGGCACACACCGTGATCGATTTATAGTCTCCGTGGCTGGGGTTTTTGGCCTGAGCCACATCACCCTGTGCTACACGGGTAGGCAGACCCGTGGATGGACCACCTCTCATGACATTGACTACGACCAGAGGCACCTCGGCCATCTGTGCCAGGCCAAGGTTTTCCGCCTTGAGGGAGATACCGGGGCCGGAAGTCGCGGTCAAAGTTCGCACACCACTCATACCGGCTCCTATGGCAGCGGCAACTCCTCCTATCTCGTCTTCCATCTGTACGGCGGCTCCTCCGGCAGCCGGAAGCAGATCGGAAATAGCATGCATAACCTCACTCGAAGGCGTGATTGGATAACCTCCGAAAAACTTACATCCGGCATCCACAGCTGCCAGGGCAGCCAATTCGTTCCCGGTAGATATTACTTCTCGTGTACTCATTCTCACTCCTTAGGCAAGCTTCATGTAGTTGTTCGCTATGACCGCTTCGGCCCGCTTCTTGGCCTGGTCACTGAGCTTGGCGAACTTGTACTCTTTTTTGTCTGCTACATATATAGCAAAATCAGGACATGTCAACTCACACTCGTTGCACCCTATACAGGCCTCTGGGTAGACCACTTCTATCATGGCGCCCAGCACCGAGCTCTTTTCAGGACGCATGGCCAGTACGCCCGCCGGACAGACAGCCACACACTTGTCGCACGCTTTGCACCGCTCTTCGCTGACCCACACGGGTGTGTTTTCCGGAGCTTTCATCAACGACATTCTCTTCCCCTTTTCAAAAATATTTTCAGTGAACAAACAATCACTATGCAATTAGATTAGCCAAGTTTCCGTAAGGGATTTATGAATAGAAGAGATTTATCGACTCCCCTCGATACGCTGTTACAATTCGAAGCAAGAGTTTGGACGAAGCGCATATCCATGTGCTATACTGATGAACGAAAAAGGAGTACCAAAATGAGAAAGATAGTCATAGTCGCGTTCATAACGGCAGCGATTTTCGTTGGAGCCGAACTGCCGCCGGATTATTACGAAGAGATGAAACAAAAAGCTCCCGAACATCTGAAGATTGTCGTGGAGGCTTCTTCGGACAGACTGAGCGGCGTAAATGAAAAACGATATACGATTCGAGCGAAAGTGCTGGAGGTTTTGCGCTCCGATACAGGCCTGAAGAAAAACGATACCATCACCATATCCTATCGCAGAATATTCAAGCATCCCGTCGGATGGGTGGGGCCATCCGACCCCATTGTACTTGAAGAGAGAGGCGTTTACGATGTATATCTCAGGCGTTATGCAGAGGTGTACTCTTCCGCGGCCAGAGGATGGAGTTTCAGGAGAATCAGATAAGAGAAGTATCGATTGTGTGAAAAAAGAGAGGCTGAAATGAACAAAATCCATAATGCAAAATCCGATTCGGGGCAATAGAGTGCGACAAGACCGTAACTTCGACAATATGGCGGAGCAGTTCGAAAAGCGTATCTACGGAAGCCTCAAAGGCAGATTGCGCCTGGATCTACTCAAAGAGGATCTGGACAAGCTGCGCAACGGAAAAAAAATGCGCATATTCGATGCCGGTTGCGGAATGGGCCAGATCGGATTGTGGTTCGCAGAAGCGGGACATGAGGTAAGCGGATGTGACATATCCTCCAAAATGCTCGAAAAAGCCGGCGAAGCTTTCGCGGCAAAAGGACTGAAAGCGAAACTATATCACGAAGAGGCACAGAGCGTATCGACCAAAATACCACAGCAGGATCTGCTGCTCGTACACGCCATACTGGAGTGGCTGGCCGATCCCGCGGACAGCCTGGAATCCATCTCCAAATGCATAAAACCGGGAGGATATATCTCTTTGCTGTTTTTCAACCATCATGGTTTCGTTTATAGAAATGTACTCCATGGCACATGGCGTTTCGACTATATACTCGACGAATCATGGATAGGCAAAGGCAAAAAACTGACTCCACCACATCCTCAGAAACCGGAAGTTATCAAAGAGTGGCTGAGATCCCACGGATATGAAATAGTAGAATACACGGGAATACGAGTATTTTACGACTATATAACCGATGATGTGCTCGAAGAGAGTGATCTGGACAAGCTGCTCGCTCTGGAACACAAATATTGTCGGAGTGAAACTTTTCGAGATATGGGACGCTATATCCACATATTGGCACAAATGAAATAGAAACGGTCCAAATTGCCGATTTTCATATATGCATCAAATCTTTTCGGCAGCAAAATCACATATAATGTCGAAAAACATACAATTTCACAAAAGGATACATATGTTGAGAGAATCTATCTGTCTCGGTATAGCCGGGAATTTCGCCCACCATCTGGAGCAAGCCGGAGAAGCGGATGATTTTGTGGGCATAGAGGTCGACGAGGCGCACGCACCCAAAGGGATATTCCCTTTTTACCTGCCCGGGAACGAAGGATTCCTGGGGGTTTATCCAATCAGCAAAGATACACTTGTGCTGCCGAAATATGAAGCAAATGCTCAGGTAGAGCCGGAGATAGGGATATTTTTTGAAGTGGTGTACGATGAAAGCATGAAGGTAGCAGATCTGGTGGCTCTAAAGTTCACTGTTTTCAACGATACCACCATACGCAAAGACGGTGCACTGAAGATAAGTGAAAAAAGAGCTGGCACGAGAACTCAAAGGGCAAAGGAGATATATGGATAGATATTGACAAATTCGAGAGGGGAGGGATAATGGATGACTTCCATATCAGAAGTTTCCTGATCAGAGAAGGATCAACCCATGAATATGGCGTCGATGCTCCTCTGCTCGGCTACAGCTATTTTTATGGAAAGCTCAAAAGATGGTTGATCGACAAAATCAACAACCAAAAAGATATTGGGCCCCTGGAGGATATATCAAAGCATTTCAAAGAGTGCGGCTATCCAAAAAATCTCTTTGTGAGTATCGGAGCTACTGCATATGCGCCGTTTGGAGAGAAAAACTATCTAAAAGAGGGTGATGAGATCGTAGTCGAAGCTTACAATATCAAAAATCCAAAACAAAAGATCACCTTGAGACAAAAGGTAAAAAAACACGATTGAACCAGGATTGACAAAATCTATGCCGGAGCCCTGCTAAACTGTTTGGGCTGAGTATAGATGCTCTCGCGGCAGGTTGGCGCCGGGCATTTGAACAAATTATCTATAGCATCAGTCATATATGGACGATATGAAAACTGTCACATATTTCAAGATAGACAAAGAAGAGGGGAGCGGCATCGATCCCCTCCAAAGTAGATTACCGAATTATCCTCTGGCGTCGAGCACCTCTTTGACTGCCTTGCCTATCTCTGCAGGCGATACTACCACTTTGACTCCTGCAGCCTCCAGAGCGTCCATCTTCTCTTTGGCCGTACCGGCACTACCGCTGACGATCGCGCCGGCGTGACCCATTCTCTTGCCTTTGGGAGCTGTTTGTCCCGCGATAAAAGCGACAACCGGCTTGGTAATGTTCTCTTTGATAAAAGCGGCGGCCTGTATCTCCAGATCGCCGCCTATCTCTCCTATCATCACTATAGCTTCGGTCTCTGGATCGTTCTCGAACATAGGCAGAAGCTGCTTGTAGCTCAACCCGATGATGGGATCTCCGCCGATACCTACAGCCGTTGTGATACCATAACCCTCGTTGCAGACCTGATTGGCTCCTTCGTAGGTAAGAGTACCTGATTTGGAGATAAGCCCGACATTGCCTTTTTTGAATATGTTACCGGGCATGATACCTATCTTGCACTCCTCGGCGGTAATGATACCGGGACAGTTGGGGCCTATCGTCATCATACCATGTTTGACCGCGTAGGCTTTGGCCATCTGCATGTCGCGTACCGGAGCGCCCTCGGTGATGATAACGGCCAGCTCTATTCCGGCGTCGGCCGCCTCCATGACCGCGTCTCCCACAAATGCGGGCGGAACGAATATCATCGATACAGTGGCTCCTGTTTCGGCTACCGCTTCTTTGACGGTATTGAAAACGGGTTTGCCCAGATGCTCCTGCCCTCCTTTGTTTGGAGTGACCCCTCCGACTATACGAGTACCATAATCCATGCACTGCTGAGCGTGGAAAGTCCCCTCTTTACCGGTAAAGCCCTGTACGATTATCTTTGTATCCTTGTTTACGAGAATTGACATTTTATCAAGCTCCTTTCGCCGCTTCTACAGCTTTTTTCGCTCCGTCACCCAGATCGGTGGCGGTGATGACATTGGGAATATTCGCGTTTTTCAGTATCTCGGCCGCTTCGGCGGCATTGGTCCCATCCAGACGAACGACGACGGGAACATTCACATCTACCATTTTGGTCGCTTCCAGAATACCGTTCGCTATACGATCACATCTTACGATACCGCCAAAGATGTTGACGAAAATCGCCTTGACATTAGGATTTTTGAGAATGATCTCGAATCCTTTGGCAACCGTCTCGGCACTCGCCGTACCGCCGACATCGAGGAAATTGGCCGGCGTGCCGCCCATATAGTTGATGGTATCCATCGTACCCATAGCCAGACCGGCTCCATTTACCATACATCCTATCTCTCCATCGAGTGCCACATAGGAGAGACCATATTTACCGGCTTCGCGCTCATCGGGATCCTCTTCGGAAATATCGCGCATCTCTTCGATATCAGGATGACGATACAGAGCCGAATCGTCGAATCCCATCTTGCCATCGAGCGCCAAAAAGTCTCCGGATCCTGTCTTGATGAGAGGATTGATCTCTATGAGTTCGGCATCGTTGTCCATATATACTTTATAGAGTCTGGAGGCGAAATCGATAAACTTTTTCTGCTCCGCCTTGTCGGTGATGCCGAGCCCAAATACCAGCTCCCGTCCATGGAAACCCTGAAATCCTATAGCTGGATCCACGGCCACCTTGACGATTTTTTCCGGAGTTTCAGCCGCGACCTTCTCTATCTCCATGCCGCCTTCGGTAGACGCCATGATAACCGGCATCTCTTTCGCGCGATCGAGAACCACACCCAGATAGAGCTCGTCCTGGATATCCGCACCCTCCTCTATATATACCTTTTGTACCAGTTTGCCTTCCGGACCGGTCTGGTGCGTTACCAGTGTCATGCCCAGGATCGCGTCCGCGTGCTCGCGCACCTCATCGAGGCTCTTAGCCAGCTTGACACCTCCGCCCAGCCCTCGGCCGCCGGCGTGTATCTGGGCTTTTACGCCCCAGATCTCTCCGCCCAGCTCTTTGGCCGCCTCCACAGCCTCATCTACACTCAACGCCAGCTTTCCGCGAGGCGTAGGAACGCCGTATTTGCGGAATATCTCTTTGGCCTGATACTCATGAATATTCACGATACTCTCCTTTTTGGGTTGAAGTCATTAATTATATGGATTTTTTGCAAAAGGAGCG
The DNA here is from genome assembly GCA_964650685.1 of uncultured Nitratifractor sp. Classification (GTDB taxonomy): domain Bacteria; phylum Campylobacterota; class Campylobacteria; order Campylobacterales; family Sulfurovaceae; genus Nitratifractor. Next base: position 1,949 of record CAZYUW010000154.1, on the reverse strand, counting down.
ATGAGTCATAGACTCTATATATGTCCGTGATCTGGATGTGTATAGATTTTACACATCCTTATAGCACGATATCTCTCGCGTGATACCTGACGGTACATCTATCTTGTGTGGATCCCGAGACAGTAGATATCACTCCTTGATGTCAAAAAATCAGATTGACTCCACAAAAGTGAACCAGACTGTATAGGTAGACAAATTAAAACCGACACTGCGGTGGAAAATCCAACGAATCGAGCCGAATATTTTCATACTATATACAATACATAGAACTGGCGCGTCTTTGCTTTTACCATACTATATGGATATTCTTCACTTTATTAATCGATATCGCACCTGCACCTGCATCTCTTCATATTGAACTTTAAGCATCAATGCGAAAAAATGAAAAAAGGAGGTAGGTCATGAAATATATCGCCGGTGTGATTTTGATATGGATTGCACAGACAGTTGGAGCCGGAATACTGGAGGTGGGCGGAGATGGTAGATTTCACGATCTGAAAAAAGCTATCACATTCGCAAAGGAGGGAGATGCGATACTCCTGTCACAAGGCGTCTACTATGGAAACTTCACAATAGACAAACGCCTGATCATAAAAGGCAAAGACAAGACAAATCCTCCTGTGCTGGATGGAGAAGGAAAAGGTCATGTTCTTACAATCCATGCGGCTGGCAGCATGATAGAAAATATCGAGATAACGAACTCGGGCCATACGATCAGAGCATTTGAATGCGCGCTGGCTGGAGTGTGGAATATTAATAGAGGCTGACGATGTCTCGATCCACAAGGTAAAAATCACTAAATGTGACGATGGAATTGTCCTGCTGGATTCCAAAGAGGTGGAGATAAAAGATTCCAATATATCCGATAACTACAATTACGGCATCAATATCCTGGGCTGTAAAAAGTGCACGATCTCCAACTCACACATCAACGGAAACGACACAGGTATAATCGTAAGAGGCATTATAGACAAATCACAAAATATAGAAATGCCTCCAGCTGTCGATAATACACAGGCAGAAATAAAAAAAATGCAAAAATGGAATCAAAGATATACCAACAAACGAAAGAATCAACTGATCCTATCAAAAGATATTCTGATAAAAGAAAATGAAGTATATGCCAACGGTTCTACCGGCATTCATCTATTCAAGGATTCACAATATATCACGATATCAAAAAACACAGTCAGCAAAACAGGAAAGATCAGGGTTCCCGACTACAAAAAAATACGGCTTCTGCTTGCCCAAATGTACAGAAACTACAACCTGGATACGAATCATATCTCTACGCGGAGCGATCTTATGGGGGCAGGCATATTGTTGTCGTGCTTGACAAACCACGATACAGTCACCAAAAACAGAGTGGTCGACAACCATAGTTATGGTATAGTTATAGACTTTTCCAACGACAATCTGATAAAAGACAATCTGCTTATACGCAACCATGACGGTATATATCTATGCTGCTCTGCGGAGAGAAACAGCGTCACACACAATACATCCAAAGCCAACAGCCAATGCGGAATAGGAATCAACAGCTATCATCTGGGCAAATATGCGCCTCCATCAGACAATACGATTTCAGGCAACGATCTGATCGACAATGGCTTCAATGCATACGATACTTCCGGAGTAAGGTTGAGCGAATCACAGTTGATGCACTATCTGGAAACAACTCCATGGCCAAAAGGGCTACGGAAAAGCATCAAAAGCAACCCGGAATTACTCGAAAAGAGTTTGGCGAATTTTCGCAAACATCTACAGCCCACCCAAAACCGATGGGATAATGGAACCCATGGTAACCGCTACTCCAATTTCGATGAAGAACAGGAAGGCTTCATAGATAAAAACAACGATGGGATATCCGAGGTTTCATACACTATTCCGGGAGGCAACAGCATCGATCACTTCCCGATATCTCGGACTCTGGTGAAAAAGCTGCAAGG
>CAZYUW010000153.1:0-6703 GCA_964650685.1 uncultured Nitratifractor sp. | reverse complement strand
ATATCTTTTTGCCCTCCAACCAATTGCCTCCATCATTACCGAAACGCTGAAAACCGAAATAGTTGGGGGATCCCTCTTTTTTTATCCAGCCGATCACGGATTCGATCATATCTCTGCTTACACGATCGACCTTTTTAAATCGCAGACGAAAAGCGTTTCCCTTCAAGTGGCCTATTCTGAGTCTATTTTTATGCCTGTTGGTCTCCAGTACCTTTATTCCGTCCTCATCATCCAATCCGACAACTCCATTCTCGTTCCTGACAGGGATCGAGACATACTGTGTGGTCAGAGCGTGTTTGTCTTTGAGTCCAGCATACCCTATGAATCTTTTGGCTACCCCGAAACGGGAGCTCAATATATCGAGAAGTCTCCATGTGGTCATACCCTTTTTTCTGATTTTGAGTATCAGATGCTCCCCCGAGCCGGAAAATTGATACAGTGGTATCTCCTCCACTACGAAATCTCTGGGAGACGGATTGAACACGAAATCGTTTCTGTGAGACAAAGGCATCAACGGACTGTCGTACTTCCCCTCTCCGAAACATGTTCCGCAGAGAGTGTTCGCGGAACCGCTCATGAGTGCTTTCTCCTCAAAAACGCCCCACACTCCATATGCGAAGTGTACGGAAACTGATCGAAAAGAGCCATAGATACCACATAGTGAGTCGAGGAGAACTTTTTGAGATCTCTTGAAAGAGTAAGAGGATTGCACGATATATATACGATATTGTCCAGATCCGACGCGAGAGATAGAGTAGCGTCGTCCAGTCCGGCTCTGGGAGGATCCACCAGTACACTTTCGAAATCGTATCCATCCAGATCTATCCCTTCCAGTCTCCTGAATCTCCTGCGTCTCTGTATGGCTTCGGTCAACTCCTCAGAACTGAGTCTGGCAAACTCTATATTTTTTATATTATTTAATATTTTATTCTCTTTCGCCGCTTTTATCGAGCTTTTCGACACCTCTGTGGCCAATACCTTTCTGGATACCGAGGATAGCGGCAGGGTGAAGTTGCCAAGTCCGCAATACGCCTCCAGCAGATCACCTTGAGATACCGAGGATAGACGCTCTACCACCCATTGAAGCATAGAACGGTTTATGTATGGATTGGGCTGAATGAAAGCTCCGTCGTAGTATCGATAGATATACTCTCTATCTCCGAGAACTATTTTTTGCGTGATATACTCATTACCTGTCAGTACCTTCTGTTTTCTGCTGCGTCCAATGATGTTGCACCCCAAGCTCTCGGACAGTGAAGTGGCATGCGATAGCCATTCGTCTTCGAGCCTTCGATGATATAGCATACTCAATATGCACTCCCCTTCGGTAGAGGCCATAAACTCGACTCCAAAAAGTTTTTTCGACAACTCACGGGACGAATTGATGGCCTCCATCAGAGGCTTCATGATATCCGATATCGGCTTCAGGACTTTGGGGCACTCATCTATCGGACACACACCATTGCCGGAAATATCGCTCATCGCGTAGCTGCACTCGTCGCCATCATGCCATATCCTGAACTCCGCCCTGGCCCTGTTGGCTTCATCGGGCGAAGAGAACAGATCTATCTCTCCCGCATATATGTCCTTCATGAGCTCTTCGAGTCTTTCATGTTTGTACACAAGCTGATCGTCATAACTCATATTGTAAACGGAGCAACTCCCACAGCTGCCGAAATGCCTGCATTGCATGCGACTTTCTCCCTTTAATCCCGTTTGGATATAATTCAATTGATTTGAATAATTCCTAATATTTTATCCAAAAGGTACTATCAATGCCGTTAAGTATCGTCATACTCGCTGCCGGCCAGGGGACAAGAATGAGATCCGAAACCCCCAAAGTGCTGCATGAGATATCCGGAAAACCGATGATCCATCATATACTGGACGCGGCAGTCGGTTTGAACGGCGAAATCACCGTAGTACTCAACCACAGATACGAAGAGATCAAAAAACGGATCGAAAGGAACTATCCCAAAGTATCGTTCCATAGACAGGATGCCGATAACTATCCCGGTACGGGCGGCGCTCTGAGGGGAATGACTTTTCCAGACGGTAAAGTGCTGATACTCAACGGTGACATGCCGCTCGTGACTACGGAATCACTGAAAAAACTGGTTGATATCGACAGCGACATGACCATGAGCGTGATCGAAACCGCGAATCCCTCCGGATATGGGAGAGTCAAGATAGAAAAGGACAATGTGCGGGCGATCGTAGAGGAGAGAGATTGCACGAAAGAAGAGCTGGAGATCGAAACGGTAAACGCTGGGGTCTACTGCGTGGACGCGAAGACACTCCAAAGATACATCCCACTGATAGAGAACGACAACTCCCAGCGCGAGTACTATCTGACCGATATCGTAGAGATGGCGGTAAGTGATGGACTGCGAATAAAAGCCCTCTATGTGCCGGAAGCTGAATTCAAAGGAGTCAACTCCCGCGTAGATCTCTCCGAAGCGGAAGAGATCATGCAAAAACGGATCAGGCGAAAGTGGATGCTTTTGGGCACGACGATGCATATGCCCGAAAGTATCTACATAGATGCGAGAGCGGTTCTGGAAGGGGAGTGCACACTCGAAAATGGAGTCAGGATAGAAGGCGAATGTGTAGTCTCGGACTCCCGCATAAGGGCCCACAGTGTGGTGGAGTGTTCCAAGATCATCGAAAGCTCTGTCGGTCCTCTGGCGCACATCAGACCCGGCTCCTATGTAGAAAAGAGCCATATAGGCAACTTCGTGGAGATAAAAAAATCGAATCTCAAAGGCATCAAGGCCGGTCATCTCAGCTACCTCGGAGATTGCGAAGCGGATGAGGGAAGCAATATCGGCGCCGGTACCATAACATGCAACTATGACGGCAAATCGAAGCATAGAACCGTGATAGGCAAAAATGTATTCATAGGCAGCGATACTCAGCTGGTCGCGCCCGTGACGCTGGGCGACGACACCATCATCGCGGCCGGCACGACCGTAACCGGCGATATACCCTCCGGAGCACTCGGCATATCCAGAACCCCTTTGAAGATCGTCGCGGGATTTTTCTATAGATTTTTCGGCAGGAAAGAGAAAAAATGTTGATTGACCTCGAAGGAAAAACGGTAGTACTGGGTATCAGCGGCAGCATAGCGGCATACAAAGCGTGCGAACTGGCGAGACTTTATGTCAAATCGGGCGCGTCCGTACATGTGATCATGTCTCCCGCGGCATGCCGTTTCGTCACCCCGTTGACATTCGAAGCTCTAACCGGCAATACGGTACTCACCGAAGAGACCGAAAGCTGGAGCAGCGATCTCAATCATATAGATTTAGGAAAAAAAGCCGATGTGTTCATAATAGCTCCGGCCACCGCCAATACGATAAACAAAATGGCCAAGGGTATAGCCGACACTCTTCTGCTCCAGAGCGTTCTGGCGTTCGCTGGGGATATAGTGGTCGCTCCCGCCGCCAACACAAACATGATCCAAAACCCCGTTACCGAAGGCTCTCTCAAAATGCTCGCCCTCAACGGTATGGAGATAGTCCAACCGCAAAAGAAACTTCTGGCTTGCGGAGATACGGGTACAGGCGCTCTCGCGGAACCCATGGATATATACTGGCATGGCGTCAAAACCATGCTCAAAAACCCTTTCTGGGAAAATAGAAAAGTTGTCGTCACAGGAGGAGGAACGAGAGAAGCCATAGACAGCGTTCGCTTCGTCAGCAACCACTCCAGCGGCAAAATGGCCAAAGCCCTTGCGACCGCTCTGTATCTGAGGGGTGCGGATGTGTGCTACATATCCACCATGCCTCACCACGTTATACCGTCCGAGATCTATACGATAGATGTCGAAAACGCGGCGGAAATGCAAGCCTATGTAATCGACGCGGTGAGAATAGCAAAAAAAGGCAAACTGACCAAAGCCAGTCTGAATGACCCCAAACCTATAGAGGTGATAAAAAAGACTCCATATCTGTTCATGACGGCCGCAGTCGGAGACTACAGACCGAAATATCCCCAGGATGGCAAAATGAAAAAAGCTACGATTGGGCAAGAGTGGAAGCTGGAGATGGTACAAAACCCCGATATCGTCAAAGATCTCGACAAAAACGGTATCGTAACCGTAGCTTTCAAAGCCGAAACGGACAAAGACAACGGACTCGAAAACGCACGCAAAGCCCTGATCGACAAAGGGGTGGATGCGGTATGCTACAACCTGCTGACAGAGAACGGAGGATTTGGCAGCGACGACAACGAGGTGATATTCCTGGACAAAAAGAGGGAGATACTCCTCCAAAAAGCTCCCAAGCTGGAGATCGCGATGCGAATATGCGAAGTGTGTGAAGAGCTGGATTATGACCGAAAATAGACTCAGGCATCTGGCCATCATCATGGATGGCAACGGCAGATGGGCGCAAAAACGGGGTCATAGTCGCACATATGGCCATAAAATGGGAGTCGAAACCGTTAGAAACATTACCAGATACTGCTCTGAACACGATGAGATCGAATCTCTCACCCTCTACGCCTTCAGTACCGAAAACTGGAAAAGACCCAAAATGGAAGTGGATTTCCTGATGGGTCTACTGGAGAGATATATCAGATCCGAGCGTGATACCTACACGAGATATGGCGTCAGCTTCAGGTACATAGGAGATAAAAACAGATTTTCCGAAAAGCTCGTCGAGATACTCGATGAGACGATGGAAGCGACCAGAAACAACGATAAACTGATCCAGATACTCGCTCTGAACTATGGAGGTCGTGACGAGATCGTCAGAGCCGCGGCGAAACTGGCGGAACAAGGCATAAAACCAAGCGAAAGCGCTATCGCCAGGATGCTGGACACTCCTTATACTGATGTGGACCTGCTTGTAAGAACAGGTGGAGAAAAGAGACTTTCGAATTTTCTTCTGTGGCAAGCCAGCTACGCCGAACTCTTTTTTACGGATACCTTGTGGCCGGATTTCGGACCCGACGAACTGGATTCCATCATAAAATCCTACAAAACCATTCAAAGAAAGTTCGGAGGAGTTTGATATGGGGTTTTATCTCTCCTCGTCGCTGGTCTTTCTCTTTGGACTCGCTGTAGGCTCTTTTTTGAATGTGGTCATATATCGCATGCCCAGAGGAGAGAGCGTGATCACCCCGCCATCCGCGTGCCCCAGTTGCGGAAACAGACTCAAGTGGTACCACAACATCCCTCTACTCTCCTGGATCGTTCTGGGTGGCAAGTGCGGTTTTTGCAAAGCCAGGATCTCTCCCAGATATCCGGCTGTCGAGATCCTAAACGCCGCCTTATGGCTCGTGATCTTTTTCAAAACCGGTCCGGTATGGTATTTCCCATTCGTGGCATCGACATTTTCGGCGCTGTTCGCTCTGAGCATGATCGATTTCGAGTATTACGCCGTACCGGATATTTTAAACTTCTTCGCTCTTGGAGCGGCACTGGTACAACCGGATTTTCCACACGCCTGTCTAAACGCGGCGATCGCCGCGGGAGGACTTTGGGCGCTGGCGAAAGCGATCTCTCTCGCCACGGGAAAGGAGGCGATGGGAGGAGCCGATGTGATCGTAGCCGGCACGATGGCGGCACTACTTGGACTCATATATTTTTTCGAAGCCATCTTCATCTCCGCCCTGCTGGCCATAGCTCCGTCCATGGCCGCCAGAGACAAAGAGACCATGGTGCCTTTTGTCCCTTTTTTGGCGATGGGCACTCTGATCATGTATCTGTTTGGAGCGGAGATAACGGATTTCGTCAAATGGGTGATATATGAATAGAATCCGCTTTTTCATATTGAACAACTTCACGAGAAGTTTTCTTTTGATATTTATGCCGTTTTTGCTGATAGTATCGTTGATATTCATCATTCAGATCTCGGTACTCTCATCCAAAGTCAACCTCTCGGCGGGCGAGCTCATCAAGCTCTTCACTCTTTTTCTGCCTGAAATATTTTTCTATACGATACCGCTTTCACTGATAGCCGCTTTCATCAACACATTCGCCAAACTCTCCGAAGAGAACGAGTTGATCGCTCTTTTCGCCCTGGGACACAAAACATACAAGAACTTCATATATCTCTTGCCAGTCCTTTCACTTTTTTCGGTATTGTTACTGACGATGTCACTGCTGATGCTCCCTCAGGCCAAACAGAAGCTCAAGCAGTTCAAAAACCAGAAAATAGCGGAAGCGAATCTCAATGTGATGCCCAACAAACTCAGCCAGAATTTCGGACACTATCATATATTCGTCGGCAAAAAAGACGGAAACAACTACGAAAACATTGTCCTTTTCAACAACTCCGGAACCAAAAAATACCAGTTTTTCGTGGCTAGAAAAGGAAGCATAGAGAACAACAACTCCATATTCACCCTCTCTCTGATAGACGGTATCGGAGAGAGTTCAGACGAAAATAAGATAGAATCGCTGCGCTACAAAAGCATGAAGATCTATCAGTTTCCAAACGCGGGATATATCAAAGTAGTAGGCAATACCGAGTACTGGAAGAGCGCGCTGGAAAACAGATCCAGACGCAAAGAGCTGCTCTTTTATATCTTTATCTCCATCTCGCCTCTGCTCTCTTTCGGAATAGCGCTTTCACTCGCGATTTTCAATCCGAGATACCAGAAAAACTACTCTTCGATGATCATATTCATAGTTGGGATGGTCATATATATCCCCGCTATCATACTCAAAAAAACCGGCAACCTATACCTGTTT
>CAZYUW010000152.1:0-10824 GCA_964650685.1 uncultured Nitratifractor sp. | reverse complement strand
CAGGTGGCTTTGCTTCTCTTGGCGGTGCTGCCAGAGAGAGGGTCACACCCGGCTCCATACCGAACCCGGAAGTTAAGCCTCTCATCGCCGATGATACTGCACCCTACGGGTGTGGGAACGTAGGTCAGTGCCGTCTTGAGACATACTTCAAACTAGAATCAATATGCTTTCGCTTTTCATTTTTCATCATCTATTTTTCACTATTTATTTTCTGAAGCAGGGACTTTTGTTCCTTGGTTATTAAAGAAAATGCAAGGGGCTGGCGTCACCTTGCGGCTGTCATGAGAGATTGGAGGTGATGCTTTAGCTTCACCCAATTTGTGCGGTGTGCATTATTGAGGCTAAAGCCTCAGCTCCGAACTCTTTGGCAGGCGGCGTGATTGGTGAGGTATTGCCAATACTACACGAAATGGCCGTTGTTTGGTGATTACAGCGTAGAGTGTTGTGCCCTTGCAACATCACCCATCCAAACAACGATTTGCATACCATTGCCAAACAAACCGATAGGTGCTGCAAGGCCAGGGCCTGTTCCAGGATATTGGGAATGTCTCTGAGTTCCTTGACATCAATTTGCATCTTTTGAAACGGACGATAGCGGGCTTTGATGGCCCGCAGATCCCTTTTCTTCTCCCGCTTGCGTTGGCGTTTGGGCAGCAGATCGGCTTTTCGCCAGACGGCATAGACGCTGCGCCTGGAAGGAATCTCTTTGCATCCTTGCTTTAGAAGATAATGGTGAATATAGTCGTACCCCAACGCTGGGTGGGCTTTTTTAAACGCGATCAATAAAGCCTCGGTGCGTGCTGCCATCCTGCGAAAAGGACATTGGGGAGCCCGGCTGAGATTTCGAAGCGAACTCAAAGATCCCTGAAATCTTTCGACCCATTTCCTGACGGTCTGACGGGTCGTTTTAAACTCCCGGGCTACCTGAGAGATATTGCTGATCTCTTTGTATCGCTTCACCATCGCCAGGCGAACCCGAACAGGTTCAGGACTGTCATGGAGCAATTCCTGGTATGTTAAAATCTCACTTGCCAACATGGTCTTTATCCTTTTGCTGATATGGAAATCGAGGATATATTATCCCCTCCGATTTTAGCATCTGCTCATATCGGAGGTGGATACCATGTTGGTGTACTCTCCTTTCTATTTCGGGATTTGGGCTGTAGCATGAAATATAAATATGTTATAATTAAGCAGTATGGGTGAGCGAGGGGGTAAAGACAAAACTGTCCGACAGCGGTGAAAGCAGGGGAAGTTGAAAGAGAATCTTAAGCGTAAAATTGCCTGGTTTGTCACTACACTGCAAGAGGCTTTCAGTGCCATAATACCGTATTTTCTACTTTTGTCTTTTTTGACTCTCTTTTTTGCGATTGTAAACTACTACGATATATCATTTTATTTCATAAACAAAAATAGTCTCAAGCCTTTTCTGGATATGCTCAAATGGTTTTCTTCAATTATTATTATTATCAGTATAGCCTATTTTTTTGCAAAGCGTTTCCAGGTTTCATCTATAATCTCGGTAACTCTCGCAATTGCTGCATATGTTACTGTGGTAGTCATTGAAAATCCTGATCACTTTTTTGGCAATTCATATGGATTTAGTATACAAACACTGTTTGTTCCAATAGTTACTACAATTTTTTTAAAATTTTTCTATCCAAAATTAAATCTCAGCATACCTTTGGAAGATGAAAATGTTCATATATATCGTTTATTTAATTATATATTTGTATTTGCCGTTGCATATTTTGCAACTGTTGCCACTTATGTAGCGGCAGATAACGCAGCGGAATATGCGATCAATAAATTTGAATCTATAGAATTCAATATGTCCAACATCGTTGCGCTTTTTCTACGGGATATCGCCAAGCAGATTTTCTGGTTTTTTGGTATTCATGGAGATCACGCGATAAATGCGTTAACTGGCAAGGAGCTTTTGGGGAAGGAGATATTTCCCAACCTAAATGTTGCTGAGTTCAATAGGCTGTTTGTCGTAATCGGTGGAGCTGGTGCCGGAATCCCCATGCTTATTGCTCTAATGATTTATTCGAAAGACAGACTTTTGCGAATAATTACCCGTTTATCTATCCCGTTGGTTATATTCAATATAAATACACTCTTAATATATGCTGTTGTCGTTTTCAATCGTTTTCTCCTGGTGCCTTTCGTAGCGATACCTTTGTTTAATATACTCTTTGCTTATGGTGCTCTTCTGTTTATACATGTAGAATTTTTACCGCACAAACTCGTGTGGATTACTCCGATTTTTATAGATAATTATATAAAAACCGGAGGCAATATAAGTGTCTATATTATCCAGATTTTTCTACTTTTTGCAGATACTTTGATTTATATGTATTATGTAAAACGATTTATGGATTCCCAATCTATTGAAAGCCATATATCTATGCTTGAAAACAATCTGGATATTCCATACAGTATTCGCGCCAGCCAAAACATTGAATCTTTCATAGCACAGCGTGAAATAATAGAGTCCAATGCGAGATTGAATAATATTATCAAAGATATAAAAACTGAAAATCTGACAGTATATTTTCAGCCTAAAATAGATTTGAAAGCGAACAAATGCGATCACTTTGAAGCATTGATAAGATATAACAAAAAAGGCAAGGTAACTGGTCCGGATTTTTTGGAGTTGATCGAGAAAGCAAGAATGGCGCCTGTCATAGATGTCTGGGTAGCCAAAGAGGTAAACAAATCTATTGAGCTCTGGGAACAGGAGGGTTTTTCCCCGACAATAAATATAAATCTGCATCCCGATACCCTCTCGAACAAGCAGGCGTTGCGCAATATTTCCAAAATACTCCAGGGCAGAAAGGTGAATTTCGAAATAATAGAAAGAAGTTTTACCGAAGGTGAGGAGGCCATTCGTGGACTTAAATCATTGCAGGATAAAGGTTTTGGTATATCTATAGACGATTACGGGGTAGGCTATTCGAACATGGAGACCATATTAAACTACAAGATCAGTGAGCTCAAGATAGACAAAGGGTTGATCGACAGAATAGAGGAGAGGAATGGCGCGATAATATGCGAAAACATAATAAATCTTTGCGATAATCTTGGAATGAAAATTGTCGCGGAAGGAGTGGAAACAATACAACAGGTAAAAATACTCAAAAAGATGCAGGTCGGATATGTACAAGGTTACTATTTTGCCCATGCTCTTCCTTTTGACGAAGTGATAGAGTACGCAGGAAAATTCGATATAAACAAATATCTTCATTCTGTATCCAACGGAAATTAACGCATCCCGTCGCTCTTTTTGATGCTCTCTGATTTCTTTCTTTTGGATAAAATACTATCTGACAATCATATGAAAAAGGATTTTTATGCCACAAAAGATCGCCTCGGCACGCATTCGAACCGAGAGCTCCAAATTGCTCAAGGTGCTGAACAATTCGCTGCCGTTTGATAAAATACTCTATCGTGAAGATATCGAGGGGTCACGGGCTCACGCGAAAATGCTTGCGGCTCGGGGGATTATCTCTGACGAGGATTGGCGCTCTATAGATGCGGGACTGGATGAGATTCTAAAAGATATAGAAGCAGACAGAGTGACCCTGGATGGAGATGATGAAGATATTCATATGGCGGTCGAAAAGGAGTTGACCCGTCGTATTGGTGATGCGGGCAAAAGATTGCATACCGCTCGCAGTAGAAATGACCAGGTTGCCCTTGATTTTCGTCTATATGTATTGAGACACGATGGCCTAATAGCCGAGTTGCTGCTGGAGCTTGTCAATACTCTGGTGGATATAGCGTCTGGACACACAGATACACTGTTGCCCGGAATGACCCATCTGCAACATGCCCAGCCGATCAATTTTGCCTACCACATGATGGCGTATGCCAGTATGTTCAGGCGTGATTACGAGCGTTTCGTCAGCAGTCGGGACAGAAACAATCTATCTCCTATAGGTTGCGCCGCTTTGGCAGGTACACCACATCCCATAGATCGTTCCATGACGGCCAGGACACTCGGTTTTTCCGCGCCGACACTCAACTGTCTCGATACGGTCAGTGATCGTGATTTCGCTCTCGAGATTCTTTTTAACATAGCGACTATGATGATGCATATGAGTCGTTTGAGTGAAGAGCTGATTCTGTGGAGCACAAGCGAGTTCAGGTGGATCACGCTGAGCGACAAGCATGCGACGGGCAGTTCGATCATGCCACAGAAGAAGAACCCCGATATTCCCGAGTTGTTGCGTGGCAAAACAGGACGGGTCAATGGCAATCTCGTCGCACTGTTGACTGTGATGAAGGGTTTGCCTCTGGCCTACAACAAGGATATGCAGGAGGATAAGGAGGGGGTGTTTGATTCTGTCAATACCGCCGAGCTTTCGCTGGAGGTACTCATCGAAATGATGTCTGAAATGACGGTAAACAAAGAGGCGATGCAAAGAGCATGCATGGTGGGTCATCTGACAGCGACCGATCTGGCGGACTATCTGGTAAAAAAAGCCGGCCTGCCCTTCCGTGATGCCTACCATATTGTCGGCGAGGTGGTTAATCGCGCCGAGGCGCTTGGCAAGGATATCTCTGAAATGACACTCGGAGAGTTGCGCAAAATCGATAATCGTATAGGCGAGGATGTGCCAGAGCTTCTGAATAATCGTGCTTCAATGAATGCTCGCAACTCCGAAGGAGGAACTGCCAGTGAGAGAGTGAAAGAGCAGATAGAGAGTATGAAAGAGTGGCTTGGAAAGCAACGCGATATGCACAGGTCCGATTCGGACAGAAGGCAATAGGTGGATATGTCTCTGACACAGTCCGCGGTATTTTTGCGCGCAGAAGATATTTTGTGGTTTCGGATTTTAACAGATATAACTATTCCAATCCGCCGCGCCCAATAAGAGCAGTTCCCAAAAGTGTTGGAGTATTTGAGTTACAGACTTATTCTACTCTCGTCGTGCAGGTGTTCCCACTTCAGTTTGCCTCCACCGAGTAGATGGAAATGCAGATGGTGTATCTCCTGCCCGCCGTCATCTCCATTGTTGGTTATGAGCCGGTAGCCGGTTTTGTCCAGGCCGACTTTGATAGCAACCTCCTGGATAAAACTCGTCATATCCGCCATTATTTGCGGTGTTGTTTCCTGAAAGCAGTCTATATGCTCTTTGGGTATTATGAGAACATGTACCGGTGCTTTGGGGTAGAGATCGTGAAATGCCAGGAATTTTTCATTCTCATGAACCGTATTGTTGGGAATCTCACCTTTTATAATCTTGCAAAATATACACATTGCGGTTCCTTTAAGAACTTTTAGGAATTATATCACACTAGATTTGGTTGAGCATACAAAAGATTTAACAGATTCACAAGACAGCTTGCTTAAATAGAGCGAAAATAAATCACCCTGTCAGCATTTTTTGGGTAAAATCACGATCAATTCACTATCGCGTTCGGACTTTGAAAAAAGGGTTCCGGATGTCCTGACAGAGGTTTCATGAAAAATTTGAAAAAAAAGATCAAGCAAGCCGACACGCTTGAAACTCTCGAAAAAATTCGTATCGAGATATTTGGCAAAAAGGGTATTTTGTCCGCAGAGTTTTCGAAACTGAAAGAGATTCCAGCATCTGAAAAAAAGGCTTTTGCCGAAGGCTTGAATCTAAAAAAGCAACAACTGCAGCAGTGCTTCGACGAGAGACTGGACATTCTGAAAAAAGAGTCTCTTGATAAAAAAATGCAGCAGGAAGCCATCGATGTCTCACTTTACTCGCCAAGAGGCAGAAAGGGGGCACTGCATCCTGTAAGAGAGACGATGAACAGTATCATAGACTATTTCGTTTCGATGAACTTCGCTGTTGAGAGTGGGCCGATGATTGAGGATGATTTTCACAATTTCGAAGCTCTGAATCTGCCCAAAAACCATCCTGCCAGAGATATGCAGGACACATTCTACTTCAATGACGAGATGCTCTTGAGGACGCACACATCTCCGGTGCAGATCAGAACTATGCTCGAGCAGAAGCCCCCCATTAGAATGATAGCCCCGGGGGCAGTTTTCAGAAGGGATTACGATTTGACACACACCCCGATGTTTCACCAGGTCGAAGGGCTTGTCGTGGACGAAAAAGGCATGGTGAGTTTCTCGAATCTCAAATGGATACTGACCGATTTTCTGCACTATATGTTCGGCGATGTGGATGTGCGTTTTCGTCCAAGTTTCTTTCCTTTTACGGAACCGTCCGCGGAGGTGGATATCAGTTGTATATTCTGCAAAGGTGAAGGATGTAGAGTGTGCTCCAGAACGGGATGGCTGGAGGTTTTGGGCTGCGGAGTCGTAGATCCCAATGTATTCGATGCTGTGAATTATGAAGATGTAAGTGGCTATGCGTTTGGTCTGGGAGTGGAGAGATTCGCCATGCTCAAACACAGAATACCTGATTTGCGTTCTCTTTTCGAGGGAGATATAAGATTGTTGGAGCAGTTTGTATGATAGTGACTAGAAGTTGGCTGGAAGAGTTTATAGATCTGAGTTCCGTGGATGACACCAGGCTGTACGAAACACTCAACTCCATAGGCCTGGAGGTCGATAGTATAGAAAAACATGTTATGCCTTCCAATGTAGTGATTGGCAAGATTGTAGAGTGCAGCAAGCATCCGGATGCGGATAAGCTCAGTGTTTGTCAGGTGGATACAGGCGATGGAGTGAAGCAGATCGTATGTGGAGCAGCCAATGTGGTGAATGCCGAGTATGTGGCGGTAGCTTTGACGGGAGCCGTGCTGCCGGACGGTATGAAGATAAAAAAAGCCAAACTCAGAGGTGTGGAGAGTGAAGGAATGATATGCTCCAGTTCCGAGCTCGGTCTTCCCGATACAGGGGAAGGAATCATGATCCTGGATGAGAGCATAGGGACACTGGAGATCGGAAAAGAGCTCGGTAGCTATCCCGTTTTTACGGATACAGTCATAGAGCTCGAGCTTACGGCCAATCGCGGTGATTGTCTTAGTATCCATGGTGTAGCGAGAGATCTGGCGGCCGCATTGGATATAGATATGAATCCTTTTTCTTACACTCCTTCCAAATATATCAAGCAGGGGATAGCCAGAGCACTGAATATCAAGGCCAAAGGTGATGCGACAGTTGATTTGAGCTATGCACTTGTCGAGATGGACAGCCTCAAAAGCGCTCTTTTGGTGGATCTTCGTCTTGCATTTGTCGGTGTAAAAAAGGAGACTACACTGGAGAGCGTTCTGGCATATACGACACACGCTACCGGAGTGGTTTTGCGAGTATACGATATGCAAAAGCTAAAGGATCAGGCACAGGATGCCAAGATCGATCTGTATGTGAAGAATATAGAATCCGGAATCGTGGAGGTGTGCGCAGGAGAGAAGCCGATGTCCATAGTAGGGATAAAGCAGTTTGACAACTGCTCGGTCTCCGGAGAGACCAAAGAGATACTTGTAGAGGCCAGCTATGCCGATCCGGTTTCTCTGGTCGATTTCGTTTCGGAATCCAAAACAGAGACTGATGATCTGTATTATCGGACATCCAGGGGGAGTGAGCCGAATCTGAAATTGGGTATATGCTATATGGCCAAAGTGTGCGACGAGAGTGGAGAGTGTTCGTTCAGTGATACCCCTTTGGCTATCTCCAGGGAGCAGAAGCCAAAAGTGGTTTCGGTGGATGCCGGTAACATAAACGAGATAATCGGAAAAAAGGTAGCCAAAAAGAGAATACACGAGATATTGAGCAGACTGGGTTTTGGTATTCATAAAAGCACCTCCTCTGATGTATTTGGTGCTACTATTCCAGAGTGGAGACACGATATAGAGAACGAATACGATGTAGCCGAAGAGATTATGAGAATGATCGGCATCAACAGTATTCCCGGGAGTCCGCTGAGTATACCGGAAGCCAACCGTATCGGCTCTACGACAGAGCTGTATAAAAAGAAAAGAGACATAAGGCTCAAAGCGGTAGCGGCAGGTTTTTTCGAGGCTGTGACATATCTGTTTTCCGACAGGAAGGTTTTGGACAGACTCGGATTCGAAACAGTCTCTCCGGCGTACGACTTGAAAAATCCCATTGTCGATGAGATGAATACCCTTAGAACCACTTTGCTGACCAATCTACTCGAAAGTGTGAAGCGCAATATGAGTTACGGCAAAAAAAAGATTCCTCTTTTTGAGATCGGATCGGTATATGACAAAGCAAGAAGCGAAAGTGAAAAGATAGCGTTTGTGTGGTGCGGTGAGGTAGATGAGCCTTCGGTTTCCAATCACGGAAAAGCGCCCAAAATCGATCTTCCTTCGTTCGTCGGGAAACTGTCTGCCGTTTTGGGAGATTTTGCCCTGGAGGCGTGCGAGGTGGAAAACGGAATGATGCATCCATACCTTTCGGCATCGATAGTTATCGACGGCAAAAGAGTTGGATATCTCTCCAAACTCCATCCGGAAGTGGCTCTTGAGATGGATATAATCGATACTTTTTTCGCCGAGCTGGATCTGGAAACCATATTACCCGCCCACAAAAACGCGAGTCCTGTATCCAATTTTCAGGGAGTCTACAAGGATATCAGCATTCTGGTGGAGGATTCGATCTCATACAAAGAGATTGCCGATGTATTGAGAGAAATGGAAATGCCTGTCATCAAAAACTTTTTCCCGGTCGATATCTATCGGGATGAGCAGTTCGCCGGCAAGAAAAGTCTGACACTCAGATTGTATCTGCAGTCAGACAGCGGAACACTTTCAGATACAGAGATCGAATCGGCCATGAAAACCGTTCTTGAGACGACCGGAGACAAGCTGGGGGCTGTATTGAGATGAAAACGGCTACCATTCTCGCCTGCAAAGAGTCGTTCGAGCTTTTTTGTGAAGATGTAGCTCCAGACAAATCGATATCTCACAGATGCGCTATGTTTTCGCTGTTGAGTTCAAAAAGCTCCAGGATCAGGAATTTTCTCGAAGGTGAAGATACCATGGCCACTCTCGATATCGCGCAACAGTTGGGTGCGAAGCTGAAAAAAGATGGGAACGAAATGGTAATAGTGCCTCCTGACACCCTAACAGAGCCGGACAATGTGCTTGATTGCGGAAACGCCGGTACAGGTATGCGTCTTTATTGCGGACTTCTTGCAGGAGTGGAGGGTAGTTTCGTATTGACCGGCGACAGATATCTGAGATCCAGGCCGATGAGGCGAGTAACCGGCCCCTTGATCGAAATCGGCGCCAAAATTGACGGCAGAGAAAACGGCAATCTTGCTCCTCTGCATATAAGAGGTGGCAGACTGAAGGCTTTCAGGTATGAATCTCCTATCGACTCGGCTCAGGTCAAATCGGCCATGATACTTGCCGCTTTGAAGGCGGATGGCAAAAGTTATTACAGGGAATCTTTTCTCAGCAGAGACCATACTGAGAGGATGCTCAGGGGTATGGGCGCCCGGATAGATTCCGAAAACGACGAAGGCTGGATAACGATAGAGCCGGCAGATAAAGGGCTCGAGCCTCTGGATATGGCTGTTCCGGCAGATCCATCCAGCGCGTTTTTCTTCGCCGTGGCTGCCTCGATCGTTCCGGGATCCAGCGTGAAGCTGATCGGCCTGACGCTCAACAGGACTCGTATAGAAGCGTTTCGTGTGCTGGAAAAAATGGGCGCGGATATAGAGTACGAGACAAAAGAGGATATCTACGAACCGATAGGTGATATAGCCATCAGATACTCTGGGCGCCTGAGGGCCGTTACTGTGGAGGAGAATATACCATGGTTGATAGATGAGCTCCCTGCCTTGTCTATAGCGATGTCGGTAGCCGATGGTGTGAGCAGTGTCAGAAATGCGGGCGAGCTGAGAGTCAAGGAGAGCGACAGGATAAAAAGTGTTGTGATCGCTTTGGAGGCCTGTGGAGTAGTCGTAGAAGAGCATCAGGATGGTTACGATATAGAAGGGGGAGAGATCCATTCGGCTACAATCGACAGCATGGGGGATCACAGGATCGCTATGAGTTTCGCTGTTGCCGGGCTGATATGCGGCATGGAACTGAGGGATATAGAGTGTGTCGATACCTCTTTCCCAAATTTTTTCGATATTTTATCCAGGATAACCGAGGTGCGCCTATGAAGATAAAACTGGCATCGTCATACGGTTTTTGCTATGGCGTCAAAAGAGCGATTCAGATCGCCGAAGAGCACCCGGGAAGCGCTACCTATGGTCCACTGATTCATAACAGAGACGAGATTAACAGATTGAAAGAGTCTTACAATATCGGTCTTGTAGAAAATATGAAGGAAGCGAAAGAGGTTCAGTCCATCGTGATAAGGACTCACGGTATTCCGAAAAACGAACTTAGAGAACTGAAAAACGACGGCAAGGAGATCATCAACGCCACCTGTCCGTATGTGACCACCCCCCAGCAGATTGTCGAGAGGATGAGCAAAGAGGGGTACAGTATAGTTATTTTCGGCGACAGAAGTCATCCTGAGATAAAAGGTGTAATCAGCTATGCCGAAAATGAAAACGATGCCTTCGTGGTGTTGGACAAAAATGAGCTGGATGAGCTTCCTCTTAGATCCAAGGTGGCGATAGTGGCCCAGACCACCAGAAAACCGAACGATTTTCTGCAAATAGTAGATGCCCTCGTGCTCAAAGCAAAAGAAGTCAGGGTATTCAATACGATCTGTAACGCCACCTTCGAGAATCAGGATGCTGCTGCGGAGCTCGCGAAAGAGGCCGATATCATGATAGTCATAGGAGGCAAGCACTCCTCCAATACCAAGCAGCTTCACTCTATATGCAAGAACTATTGTGAAGAGAGTTATTTGATAGAGAACGAAGAAGAGGTGGACGAGAA
>CAZYUW010000151.1:0-13297 GCA_964650685.1 uncultured Nitratifractor sp. | reverse complement strand
TGGATCCGGACAGGGCCAGAGAGTATCACGACGAGACACTTCCACAGGAGGTATTCAAAGAGGCCGAGTTCTGCTCCATGTGTGGTCCCAAATTCTGCTCGTACAAAATAACCCGCAATATCGTCAGTGAGCATGGAGACGCGATGAAAGCCGAATCCTGAGGCGCGCTGAGCGTCTGCGACCCCATCTGTTGATGTAAAGCGGGGTTTGTTCATACTGATGCGGTATTTTGAAAAACACCAGTGGACAAACCCCACTCTACGGAGAATAAAAAGAGGAGAGTTAAAATGACAGAAGAAAAAGTATTGGATGCACTGAAAAATGTACTGTATCCAGGTTTCAGCAAAGATATAGTCAGTTTCGGTTTCGTGAAAGATATCACGATTGACAGCGACAGGGTCAGCGTCACGATGGACATTACATCTAGCGCAGACGAAGTCAAAGAGCAGCTGATAAAAGATTGTGAAGTCGAGTTGGCAAAAATTGGAGCCCAACAGAGTTTCATACAGATAAATGCACCCCAAAAACCTGTGGAGCGAAGCAACTCCATGAGTGGGAAAAATATCGCTCCACAGGTAAAGAGTTTTCTAATGATCAGCTCCGGAAAAGGCGGGGTAGGAAAATCCACGACAGCCGTCAATCTCGCTATCGCGATGGCTATGCAGGGGAAAAAGGTGGGTCTGCTCGACGCTGACATATATGGACCAAATATACCCCGTATGATGGGCCTGGAAAACGAAAGACCCGAAGTGGTGGGCAACAAAGTCAAACCTCTCGAAGCGTATGGAATAGAGGTTATGAGTATGGGCTCCCTGATGGAGCCTGGACAATCTCTTATATGGAGGGGTGCCATGATAATGAAAGCCATTGAGCAGTTTCTCAGAGATATCCTGTGGAGTGAGCTGGATGTGTTGGTCATAGATATGCCCCCGGGAACTGGCGACGCTCAGCTGACACTCGCTCAGTCGGTACCTGTAACTGCCGGTGTGACCGTAACCACCCCTCAGGAGGTCAGCCTGGACGACAGTCGAAGAAGCCTCGACATGTTCCAAAAACTACATATACCGATAGCCGGGATCGTCGAAAACATGAGTGGATTCATCTGTCCCAAATGTGGCGAGGAGTCCGATATATTTGGAATGGGCACATCCGCCTCCGTAGCGGAAGAGTATGACTCTCAGCTCATAACCCGTATCCCGATAGAGCCTGAGATTCGCATTGGAGGAGACAGCGGCAAACCCGTAACCTATCACAAACCCGATAGCGAAACGGCCAAACGCTTTCACGAAGCGGCGAAAAAAGTGATAGAGTTCATAGACAAAGTCAACGAAGAGGGTGGCGCCGACAATGCGGCCATACAGCCTACCACTCCTCCGGGCGTCAGCGCCTGCAGTATGAAGTGACCCGTGCGTCTGGCGGCACTCTAGCCGCCGGGTGGAGTACAAAGCCAACAATCCTTTACTCAGCGTTTCATAAGCACCGCTTGGTTAATATTCTATCCATCTTATTGTCGGGGTGTGGCGCAGTCTGGCTAGCGCGCTACCTTGGGGTGGTAGAGGTCGCAGGTTCGAGTCCTGTCACTCCGACCATTAAAGATATCCGGACTTCCGATATACCCATCTCACTTGCCATGAAACGATCTGTTATGCTACCATGATACTCATCAAAGAAAGACAGAAGGCAGTAGATGAATCGCGTAAAGAGATCTGTTTTACTCACATATATGGGCGCTATGACAATGATAACTCCAGGTATAGTCAACGCCGCGAATCACAAGATCGCGTTTGTGAATCTGGATATACCGTCGGACTACCACATGGTCTCCTCTCGGCAGCAGGAGATACCATCTCCCATTCCGGGTGCAAAAGCCACTATCGAATCCTACGCCATATTTCACTCGGACAAAAAAGGCGATATCCACCTTTTCGTATGGCAGGGCGATCTCCCCAGAGATCTGGGACCCATGAAAAGTACCGCCTCATGGCCGGTCAAAGTGGATGGGATCGAATGCGAGATGGCAGAAACCTCTATCTTTATGGGACTGGAGCAAAAAGTCGCGGCACTTTTTTGTCCCGTAGATGACAGAGGCAGACTCATGCTCTATTCGCCGGAACTTTCAGCGGACGATATTCGCGAACTTCTGGCTAATATCTCTATAGAGAGACACTGAATCCATCTCGACTTCGCGCATAGAGTACTCGACTGCTTAATGTATCCAGGCAACCGTTTCAATCGCGCACTATACTGAGAATCAACTCTCCCGAATCGACTCTGACCTCGACAAGAGGAGTTCCGTAAATAATGCGCCGCTTCCAGTCCCTGTCAAAACATTTGATTCTCATGAGAGGTATCGAGGCTCTGCTCGCAGCAGTGGCAAATAGCGTATCGCTTTCATCTTCAGGGTCTCGTATCCCATAACGATAGTAGTTGGCACGATCCTGTCTCAAGATAGACGCCACATCGGTGAGTTTTACACCGATAGAGTTGAAATGATCCGCCCTTCCAAGTCTCGCGCGATACCTTTTTGAAGCACCGGAATATAGATCAGGAGAGGATTCGTTGGACACCGGACTATCGATCCAGCGCTTCAACACAAATCCACCGACCGCTCTCGATACTATCGCGTTTTTTATTTTTGTATCGTATCCGTCATAGTAGCGAGTGATTTCGACCTCCAGGTCACCATCGGGCCTTATGGACTTGAAGCCCGATATCCACACACCCTGATAGGATTCGGCATCACCCCAGACAAAATTGCCTGAGGCGGGCGGCCTCTCCATCAACACGGATGTACGCGCATGCCTGAAGGCTCCATCGATCCAGCGCAAGACACGAAAAGCTGTCGGAGAGACATCGCTTTGCGGATCAGGCGCGATGAGTTCGATCATACCGTCCGCGTCGATATCTCCGATAACCTCCGGCATACTGATACCGTAATCCCACTCACCAAATACCATGGGGTTCTCGGCATCGGCTTTGCGGGGTCCGCTCCAGACGATATTTCCATTTTCGTCGAGCACCACCAGATAACAGAACTCCCCTTCTTCGGCTTTTTTGAACGGGACTACCAGTATCGTCTCTTTGCGACCGTTGCCTTCGAGGTCGTATTCGAAGCGTGCTTTTGCCACTCTTTTCAGATCTGCGGCGTTCCTGGAGTATGAGTGATTGTCGTTTTCGATACGACTACCCATCCGTCGAGCGTAAATTTTTCCGCCTCTTCGTGCTCTCCTGTCCGCTGTCTCATCATCCGCTTTCTTTTTTGTTCTGGAAGATACAACCGACAATGCCCCATCGCCTGCCCCAACTCTTCGACCAAAAGAGAACGAGGCCACAACTCTTTTCGCTCGAGGCAGATGCGAAGACGACAGTGCCGACGGCACTACGCACCATACGATATATCCCACTCCCTTTCTTTCGGTGTAGAATGCGTGGGCTTCAGCCCGGATAACACCCGACCGAGTCGTGTATGGACCTCTGTATATCGCATATTTTCCAACAATGCCGTTTTGAACATGATCCCCGATCGAAATACGCTTCCCGCCACTCAAAATATTCGAAAGAAAGATAGGTTCGACCAGCTCGATCCACTGTTCGATCGCCAAAACCCTGCCCGCCTCTATCGACATCACGCCCACTCCTATCGATTCGTCACGATTGAGCAGAATCAGATTCCGCGTCTTGTCGATATTTTCCTCATGCACACTCCATCCTGTCGGAATATCAATATCGAATCCCCTGATCGGATCGTGCCATCCGGCACAAGCGAATCCACCTGTCACCAATATAAGCAAAACGAAATATCGTATCACATTGTCCCCTTTTTTCGATATCTGTTTCTCTATAGTTATTTTGTTTCATATTACGACTTTATCTATTTATTCAAGCTTTACATTATTGTCTCACCGAACAGTATCACAAAAAAGCACGAAATCTGATGCCTCAAGGTGACACAGCGGAAAATCAGATAGGTTATAATTATCCAAAATTTTGCGGGAAAATAGATGAAAAGCGATTTTTTGGTTATAGGTGCCGGGATAGTGGGACTGAGTGTCGCCAAAAGCCTGTCCAAAAAGTATCCGGACTCCACTATCGTCGTCATCGAGAAAGAGAAAGAGACCGGCATGCACGCGAGCGGCCGCAACAGTGGAGTGCTTCACGCGGGCTTCTACTACAGCGCAGACTCTCTCAAGGCCCGCTTCACCAGAGACGGCAACATGCTTTTGAAAGAGTTTTGTCGAGAGCATGGACTGCCTCTC
Organism: uncultured Nitratifractor sp.; assembly: GCA_964650685.1. Taxonomy (GTDB): domain Bacteria; phylum Campylobacterota; class Campylobacteria; order Campylobacterales; family Sulfurovaceae; genus Nitratifractor. The sequence continues at coordinate 9,041 of CAZYUW010000151.1, read as the reverse complement.
AACGAATGCGGCAAAGTGGTAGTCGCCAATGACGAAAAAGAGGCCGATACAATTCTGGAACTTCACGCCCGAGGAGAGAAAAACGGTGTTGAAACCGAGATCATCGATCCAAAAAGTCTCTCCGAGATCGATCCCAATATCCGTACTGTAAGGCATGCTCTCTACAGCCCTTCTACCGCGACGGTAGACCCCAAAGCTCTCCTGAAGAGACTCGAAAACGAAGTGATTCAGAAAGGTGTCAGGATCGATCTGGATACGAGATATCTGTACAACATAGGCAAAAAGCACATCTACACCGACAAAAGAGAGTATTCCGCCGGAGTCGTCATCAACTGCGCCGGGCTCCACGCTGATAAAATAGCCGCTCAGTTCGGGTTTGGAGAAAAGTATGTCATAATCCCTTTCAAAGGGATATATTTGAAATACACGAGTACGGACAAACCGGTCAAGACCAATGTCTATCCCGTCCCCAATCTCAAGAACCCATTTCTGGGAGTCCACTATACGGTTACAGTCGATGGTACGATCAAAATCGGCCCCACGGCCATACCGGCGTTCTGGAGAGAAAACTACAAAGGTTTCACGAATTTCGACCCATCCGACCTGAGCGAAATAGCATATTACGAAAGCAGACTGTTTCTGACAAACAGTTTCGGATTCAGAACACTCGCTTTCGAAGAGTTTAGAAAATATTCCAAAAAACATCTGGCATCTCTGGCCAGAAACATGCTCTATGAGATAGACGAAAGCGGATTCGACACATGGAGTACACCGGGGATCAGAGCGCAACTTCTAAACAGGGAGACTCTCGAGCTGGTACAGGATTTTATCGTAGAGGGAGACGAAAACTCCGTGCATATCCTGAACGCAGTCTCTCCGGCTTTTACATGCGCTCCGGCATTTTCCGAGTGGATCGTGCGAAACTATATCGGATAGACGATGCGATTTCGGATCACTCCACCAGAAACACTTTCAGTCTGATCGCGCCGTGCGCGCCAATGACGAGAGCCTGTTCTATATCGGCGGTTTTGGAAGGTCCGGACATGAACAATCCATACGAAAGGTTTTCAAAAGATATCTTTTCGTACGCTTCGTGCATATTGTGAACGATGGTTTTTTTGCTCAATATTATGGCAAGAGATTCGCTCAGGGTCAGAAGTTCCCTTGGGTATCTGTCGGCTGGATCTATCCAGACGGCTCCGTTTTCGGCTACGCCCAGTTGCGCTTTCAGTATGGTCAAAGAGGGTGTTTCCGGCATCTCCGTAACACAACCTGAGATGGTATCGATCATCTCTCCGGAATGAAAAAACGAGGATCTCACGATCTCTTCGAGATCGCCTTCGACATCCACCGTCTCTCCTCCGGCCGCCTCGAGAGAACTCCTGAACACTCCGACAGGATCACTGAACCTGATGGTTTCGTACTCTATGGACGGTGGTCCGAACTGGGGAGGAGAGACTTTGCCCAGTGCCGACAATATGGCCTCTTTGGTACTCATCTCATACTCCTGTATATATCGCTGAAACTCTTTTTGGCCGGGATGGGCATCTGCCTGTCTCTACCCCAGACATTGTATCTGTTGTAAACGATGCTCTTTGGCAATATCCCGAGCATCACTCTCGTTGCCTTCAAAGAAAATCTGTAAAGCACAGGATGGCGCATAAAGAACGAAGCGATCTTGAGAATTCGTCTCTTGGCCGCGAAGCTGTCCATTTCTATCGATTCTTCGCGTTCTTCGTTGATCCGGCGATGCAGATCTATCTTTACGGGGCACACATTGTCGCACGAGGCGCAAAGAGTGCAAGCCGACGGCAGAGAAGCGTGACTCTCCATATCCCTTGCACCAGCCAGTGCCGATCCTATCGGTCCCGGTACGACAGTACCGTAACTGTGACCCCCGCTTCTGCGATAGACCGGACATGTGTTCATGCATGCGCCACAGCGAATACATCGCAGCAGCGAAGAGTGCTTTGATGCGAGGAGCGCGGAGCGACCATTGTCCACGATCACTACACACAGCCTGTGTCCCGGAGCCGGTTTCATAAAATGGGATGTGTACGCGGTAATCGCCTGACCTGTCGCGCTGCGCGCCAGAAGACGCGTAAAGACTCCGAGCTCCTTTTTCGACGGTATCACCTTTTCGAGTCCCATACAGGCTATATGAAGATTTGGCAAAGAGCTGCCCAAATCAGCATTGCCCTCGTTGGTGCATACCACTATTCCTCCCTCTTCGGCCAATGCGAAATTGACTCCGGTTATCGCCGCATCGGCCTCCAGGAACTTGTTTCTGAGATGGGATCTGGCGGCTCGAGTGAGATATTTCGGGTCGCTGTTATAGGGTTCCGTTCCCAGATGCCTCGCGAAAATCTCCGAAACATCCTCCTTCTTCAGATGGATCGCCGGCAGAACTATATGACTTGGACGATCGTCGGCCAACTGCACGATCCTCTCCCCAAGATCGGTATCGGTCACCTCTACTCCCTTTGATTCCAGCCATGGATTCAAAGCGCACTCTTCTGTCAGCATCGATTTGCTCTTTACCACCTTTGTGGCACCCTCCTCCTCGAGGATGGAGGATACTATGAGATTGTGTTCTCTGGCGCTGGATGCCCAATACACCTCTATGCCGTTCTCGATAGCGTTTTTTTCGAAAAGCTCCAGATAGTGAGCCAGATGCTCGAGGGTGTGGGACTTTATCCGGGCGGCGCTTTCACGAAGCCGCTCCCATTCCGGCACGGATCTGGCAGCCAGATCCCGCTTTTGCCTGACAAACCACAAAGCCCTGTCGTGCCACGCTGTTCTGTCTCTGTCCATGATGAAATCGCGCGCTTTTTCGGCATGTCCCATTACAAAATCCCTTTCGCAAATCTACCCGGATAAATAAAAACTCTCGAGCAAACCCTAAAGCCTGCCCGCCAACACCTGTGATACATGAACGAATCGTATCGGCACACCGTCTCGTCTGGCCAAACCCTCCATATGCATCAGACATGAGATATCGACACCGGTGATCATATCGACGCCGTTTGAGAGGTGATCCTCGATACGGTCTCTTCCCATCATGGCGGAGACATCCGGTTCATAGACGCTGAATGTCCCTCCAAAACCGCAACACTCATCTCTCGACGCCTCCACAATCTCCAGCCCCTCTATGATAGAGAGTATCGCTTTTACCTTGGAATACGGCTCTATATTCAGCTCGCTGGCCGACGCCAGCTCGAGCTCTCTCAACGAGTGGCAGCTGTTGTGCAGTCCGATACGCTTCACGGGAGAGTACGAAACACCCAAATCGAGTCTATCGACTCCTACTATATCGTGCAAAAACTCACATAGCTCGAAAACCCGATCTTTAATCGACGCGTAGCTGTCGTCATCCACGAGTCCTTCATATCTGTATCTGACCGTGCCTGTGCAGCTGCTGCTCGGAGAGACCACATAGTCGTAATCGGCGAATATCTCCACGAATCTCGAAGCGAACTCCGACGCCTCTTTTATCATGCCGTTGTTTACAAAAGGTTGCCCGCAACAGCTCTGTCCCGATGGATACTCCACATCCAGCCCCTGCCTCTGGAGCACCTCCAGTGCGGCCAATGCCGCCTCCGGATAGAAATCGTTCACAAGACAAGGTACAAACAGCGCCACTCTCATTCGCTTTTGGCCTCCAATCCCGCCGACCGCGCGGCATATATACGGATATTATAACAAATCCCGCATGGCACGAAGAGACAATGAACAGTTTAATCTTTTACGATAGAATATTTCTCTGAATTTCTGGAGTTTGGGGGTTCCTGTCTTGGCAAAAGTTGAATGCACCCATTGTCAACTCGATTTCGACGAATCGGTAATGATTGTCGAAGAAGAGAATGGAGAAAAACTCTACTTCTGCTGCAAAGGGTGCCAGGGGGTCTATCATCTGCTTAAAGAGGAAGGGCTCGATACATTTTACGAAAAGTTGGGCTCCAACAAACTGGAGCCGGCCGAGAGAAGAGATGACGATCTCGAGCGATTCGACCTGGAGGGGTTTAAGAAGAAATATATACGAGTCAACGACGAAGGCTTTTACGAGATCAGTCTGATCATAGAGGGAATACACTGCTCGGCCTGTGTATGGCTGAACGAAAAGGTGCTTCATCAGACCGACGGCATAATCGAAGCCACCATCAACTACTCCAACAACAAAGCGAGGGTCGTTTGGGATCCGGAAACCATCAAGCTCTCCCAGATCATAGACAAGATACGCTCCATCGGGTACAACGCGTACCCTTACGACCCCAGACTCCAGGAAGAACGGGCCGTAAAGATGCGAAACGAATACTATTCGAGAATTCTCGTCGGCGTATTCGCGACGATGAATATCATGTGGATCGCCATCGCTCAGTATGCCGGTTACTTTACGGGTATGGAAAAAGGACAGAAAAACATACTCAACATCGCGGAGTTTCTACTCTCAACCCCTACTCTTTTCTATAGTGGATGGATATTTTTCAGAGGCGCCTGGTATGGGCTTAAAAACAGATTTATCAACATGGATGTGCTGGTATCGGCCGGGGCCACTCTCGCATGGCTCTACTCCATATACGCAATGATAACTCTGGAGGGGGATGTCTATTTCGACTCGGTCACGATGATAATAACCTTTGTCCTCGTAGGCAAATATCTTGAGGTTCTGAGTAAAAAACGGGCTGTCGATACGCTCGACAGGATCATAGGAACCATGCCCACCGAAGCCACAGTCGTAAAAAACGGCGAAAAGAGTCTGATAGCGATCGAAAATATTGAACCTGGAGACATCATAGAACTCAAACCGGGCGAAAAAGCCGCGATAGACGGGGTACTCAAAAGCGGTACGGCCGTTTTCGACGAAAGCTCCCTGACGGGTGAGAGCGAACCTGTCTTGAAAAGAGAGGGGGATGAAATACTCAGCGGAACGATCTGTCTCGACTCCGTGGTGCGTTACGAAGCGAGCAAACGAAGCGACGAATCCATACTGCACAACATAACGGAGCTACTGAACGACTCCATTACGAAAAAACCCAGGATCGAACAGCTCGCGAATACGGTTTCGGGATACTTTTCCGTCACAATTTTGATGTTCGCTATAGCGGCATTCATCGGATGGATGGTATATGACGGCTCTTTCGAAAAATCCCTCATAGTAGCCATATCCGTGATAGTGATAGCGTGCCCATGCGCACTGGGGCTGGCAACGCCCATGGCAACTCTCGTGGGCATATCCAACGCGGCGAAAAACGGAATACTTTTCAAAGAAGCCGCACAACTGGAAACGATGGCCAGGAGCGATACATTGGCTCTGGATAAAACCGGTACCCTTACGGAAGGCAGACCCAGCGTAGTCTCTTTCAATGCCAGAGAGGAGTTCGATCCATCTTTGCTGCTGGCTTTGACGGAAAACTCAAACCATCCGGTAAGCCGTGGTATCAGCAGATACATCAAAGAGCGCTACGAAGGCGTGGCGCCGGCCGCTGTAGATGAAATACGAAGTATCGATGCCAGAGGATTGACGGCAAAAGCGGACGGTAAAACCCTCGCGGGAGGAAATGTGGAACTGATGCGCGAGCTGGGGATAGAGTACGACACGGAGAGCGAGCACACACTTTTCATCTTTGCTGTCGATGGCAGAGTGGTCGCCGAGATAGAGCTCAGGGACCTCATCAAAAAAGGAGCGAAAAAAACCGTATCGATGATCAGAGAACTCGGCGTAGAGGTACTCATGCTCACCGGAGATCGCGAAAAGACAGCGCGACTCATAGCGCGGGAGCTGGGTATAGAAAAAGTTTACGCGCAATTGATGCCCCAGGACAAAGCGGCTCTGATAGACAAACTCCATGACGAGGGGCATATCGTCGTCATGGCCGGAGATGGGATAAACGACGCGGTCGCGCTGGCGTCCAGCGATATCGCGATAGCGATGGGAAGCGGAGCGGATATTGCCATAGAGGTCAGCGATGTGGTGCTGCTCGAAGACTCCATAGAGAGTGTGTACGACGCATATGTGATAGGACGCAGAACATTTCGTACCATCAAGCAGAATCTCGGCTTCTCCGTTCTATACAATACGATAGCTGTTCCTCTGGCGGTAATGGGCTATGTGAATCCTCTGATAGCCGCGCTCTCCATGAGTATGAGTTCGCTCTTCGTCGTAGCGAACTCTGTAAGAATCAAGCACAAAAAAGGAGTATAGATGAGCGACTGGATTATGGGATTGATGCTGGGTGTTTCCACTTTTTTGGGGGCACTGGGACTCATAGCTCTGCTGTGGGGACTCAGAACGGGTCAATTCGACGATCAGTCAAAATTTCTCGACGGTGCGCGTTTCGACAACGAAGAGGAGTTGCGTGACGCCGTAATGATGGAGCGCAAGAAAAAAGAGGCCCTCGAAAAGAAAAAGAGAGAAAACGACTACAGACCTGCCGACTAAGACCGATTTCCGCTATTTTTCCTGGGGATTCTCCAGCGTCTGTACGACCACTGCCACTGGGACGGATACTCTTTGATCCTTTTTTCCACCGCATCCGTATATCTCTGGGTCATCAGCCTGATCCTCTCCTCTTTGTCGTCGCTCTCGCTGGCGATATATTCGATCGGATCGTCAATGATCACCCTGAATTTCCCCCTCCCTTCTCGTACTGCGAATATAGGGACCACCAGCGGATCGAACTTGAGCTTCAACTGAGCCAGACTTCTCGACGCATACGCTTTTTTGCCAAAAAACTCTATAAGCGTCCCATTCGGAGGCGGTATCATCTGATCTATCAGAAAGCCTATCGCCCCCTTCCTGCGCAGGACCCTCGACATAGCCAGCACCGCGCCGTTGCGCTCTATGGATACATTGCCGTGCATAGTCCTGAAAGGAACGATAATCTTTTCGTCTATCAGGCTGTTTTTCATCTCTTTGGCCACGACATGAGTCACAATACCGTTCAAAGCGAAAAGATGCCCCATATATTCCCAGTTACCGAAATGCGCCACAAGAAAAACGATCCCTTTCTCATTCGCTCTTTTGAGTCTATCCAGCCTAGCCAAAAACTCTTTCTCGTTCACAACGGAGTTCGTGAAATCGAAACGGCCGGTTTTTATCAAAATGAGTTCTGTGATGAACGATGCCTGATGAACGAAAAAACCTTCGACCAGCTTTTCGAGCTCTCTTTCGTCGACTTCAGGAAAAGCGATAAGCAGATTTTCCTTCACTCTTTCGATTCTGGATGCTTTGCTGGCAAAGGATCTCCGTACCATCTTTTCGGACAACGCATACAACCAATCCGCCGGCAATAGTTTGCTGCCCAAAAGCACGATATTGACACCGATATAACCTATCCAGTTTTTTACAGACGATTTCATTGGCTATAATTCTATCAGATTAGAGTAAAAGGAACGGCAGTGGTATGTGTGTTTGATTGTGAAACGATTCCTGATATAGAGTTGGTCAGAAAAAATTTCGATATCGAGGCGGAGGATGAGCACGAAGCTATCGCCGAGGCCCAGGAGATCTATGCGCAGACACATAACGGCAGTACTTTTCTGCCTCTGCCGTACCATCGTGTAGTAGCTATATCGGCTGTGATAGCGGATGAGTTCGGCGATTTCCGCAAAGTGGGCGATTTCGGCAACGAGAGTGAAAAAGAAGAGGATATAATCCGTCACTTTTTCGAATTTATCGAACGAAAAAACCCAAGATTGATATCTTTCAACGGCAGGGGATTCGACATGCCTATGCTGCTGATACGGGCCATGAGATACAATATCTCGTTTCCTGCATGGTTCGATCAGAACAACCCCGTCCTGAACAAGACCAAATGGGAAAACTACCGTCAAAGGTTCGCCGAAGAGTTTCACACCGATCTGCTCGACACACTCGGAGGTTTCGGAGCCGTCCGAAACCTCAAGCTCGATACACTCTGCTCCATGGCGGGCTTACCCGGCAAATACGATGTCAGCGGCGACCAGGTGACAGACCTCTACTATGCCGGCGAGCTGGACAAGATCAGAGAGTATTGCCAGTCCGATGTGCTCAATACCTACTGGCTCTGGCTCAAATACGAACTGCTCAAAGGGGAGCTTACACTGGAAGATTATATGCGCTTTCTGACAAATATGAGAGACAGACTGCCTGAAGAGATGGGCTACAAAAGACCTTTTTCCGAAGCCATCACACGGGAATTGGAAAAAAGCGACGCGACCGCGAAACAAAAAAACGAAAGGAGTTTCAATGGATAAAGAAAAAGTACTTCAGGTTATGAAGGAGACCGGCAAAGCCATGAAGACAGGAGATATCGCCAAAATTCTCGGGGTGGACTCCAAAGAGGTCAGCAAGGCGATAAAAGAGCTCAAGGCAGAGGAGAGGATAGAATCTCCCAAAAGATGCTACTATCAACCCAGGAGCTGAAAGCGATGATCCGCACAGGCGGATAAAATATTGCGAAAGAGAGGGGTATCTAATGAATCTAAAAAGAGTGGTGCTGTTGGCAGCTATGTTTTCGATGCTATATACTGCGATAGAGGCGGAGATACCCTATAGAAGGTATTGCAATGCTCGCTTTGCCTACTGTCTGGACTATCCGGCCCGCTTTACCATGGAAGCGGCGCCCGTAAACAATGACGGCAGAACTTTTTACGATGAGTACGGAGGTATGGAGATGGAGGTCTACGGAACCCACAACGCTCTCGAAAGCACACTGTCGGCGGATATGCACGAAACGGCCGGGGAGATAGACCGGGTCACATACAAAAAAATGGGACGAAACTGGTTTGTGCTCTCAGGGTACAGCGGTAGAAATATCGTCTATATCAAAAAATGGCTGCACAACGACGAATTTTATGTTTTGCAGATGATATATCCAGTCTCCGCCAAAAAAATATACGACAAAATCGTAACGAGAATCTCCCGCTCTTTCGGCATAGCGCGCTAAGCGAAAGAGGCGACACGAAATGGCGGATATCTATATTTGGGTATAATCGCATCTGAAAATCTTTCGGGAACTACAACTGCTGGGAAGTGAAATGATTGGAATCGTCGACTACAA
>CAZYUW010000150.1:0-3442 GCA_964650685.1 uncultured Nitratifractor sp. | reverse complement strand
ATATCATGTTTTTCTTTTATAGATTTATCAAGATCATCTATCTGCTGATTTAAATTTTTAATTTTTTGCTTGGCAAATAAATATTTTCTTTCTCCACTTATTTTTTCTTTCTCTAAAATATCAAGTTTCTCTTCAATTTTTGCGATCTCTTTTTCTGTATTTTTGATAACTGAAGCTATTTTCGATAACTGCTCATTGGTTTCTCTTTTTTGAGATTCGGCACTCCTGAGTGTCTTTTGGGACTTCTCTATTCTCTCTTCCAGCTTCGAGGCGTGAACGGAAATAGACACAAGCAATATCAGTAACGCAAATACACGCATCACTCGACACTCTCCCTGTTTCCCAATGTTACAATAAACACGGCGGATACCACTATGGTCAGGACAACTATCAAAAGCACCACAACATCCAAAAACCCAAAAAGCATATCGGTCTTTTCAATCAGAAACTCAATACCGCTCTTTGGTATCCAATAGTATTTCAAAAAGATAAAAAAACCTACACTAAGCAGTGTTGCTATCACTGCGTCAGTTATGGCTATTCTGAACAAAACTCCGCTTCTAAGCATCATAGGAGCACCAAAAATTTCCATTATTTTCATGCGTTCCTGATGAGCCATCTGCCACACTTCCATCTGTTTGACAATCAAAAAAATACTGATCATGGACATCAATGAAACAAACGACCAAAAAATTATTTTTAAAAAAAGGAAGAGATTGTATTTTGATCTATGACTTTCCCCAAATGTTTCTACCTTTTTTACGACTGGATAATTAAGAAGTTTTTGCGCTATCTTATTGATCTCTTCTCTATTTAAATAACTACTTAAATTCAGAGTATAAAAGAAAGGTATTGCTTCTAAAATTTCTTCGACTCCTTTCTGACTCAATCCATCAACTATCTCTTTGGCAATTTCTTCTTTTTTGATACTTTTGACATTGACTATGCGTCTATCCACTTTTTCTATTACCGAACTTCTAACCGGTCTGGATGTGACCACAAGAATGGAGTAGTTTTCTTTGAGTTTTTCCTCATAATTTCTGGTTACTCTGTTGAATACCAAAAAGAACTCCATACCAAGCAGAATAGCCATCAAGGGAAGAATAAACATCATATGCTCTTTAATGGACTTCATATATCCCCCTGTTCTCAATTATTAGATGCCTGTACGGTATATTGAATATCGTTGGAATGCGGTGAGTCACGACTACTACTGTAGCCCCCAGTTGATCGCATGCGTTCTCCATAAGATCCCATATGACATTTGAAGAGTATTCGTCCAGATTTCCTGTAGGCTCGTCGGCCAGTATCAAAAACGGATTTTTCGAAAGCGCGCGTGCCACGCCCACCCTTTGCTGCTCTCCTCCACTGAGCTCGAGAGGATACATATTGGCCTGTTCACTGAGTTTGACATGTTTGAGTAGCTTTTTTGCCTGTGTTTGCTGTATATCCAGTCCATAACCGGCTATTATCAGCGGCAAAACCACATTTTTCTCGACTGTCCACTCGTTTATGAGTTTGTAATCCTGAAAAATTATTCCCAGATGAGCTCTAAGCTCCTGCAATCGGCCTTTGCTTATTCTACCCATATCGAGTCCGCCAACCATCAGATCCCCTTCGGTGTGTCTGAGCGCGCCGTAAAAGGATTTCAAAAGTGTTGACTTGCCACTGCCGCTTGGTCCGGTTATAAAGATAAACTCTCCCCTGCGTATATTGAATGTGGCATTTTTTATTATCTCTTTTCTGCCATTGTCATACGCGAGAGTCAAGCGTGAAGCGGATATAACATTAGCTGCCATACAAGCACCTCCTTATATGATCATGCGCTTTCATATTGACGAGTGTAGCAACCGGCTTGTCGGGAAAATATTTGATGTCGCCTTCATCGTCGTACTCCAGATATTTGTGCTCCGGCGTTGAAAAACCCCCGAAAGAACACTCGATTAGACCTCCTCTGGAGTCTACTCTTTCATATCGTCTGCCAAAATGCACGAAAAATTTGTCATATACCGATGCTTGCGTATCCAAATTTGACAATCTATCAATATCGATCTTTTCGTGAAATGAAAAATCTATCAAATTTACGGCCGGAGGAGACTCCACGCTGCAATAAGCGTCGAAATTGTATATATTTTTATCCTGAGATCTCCATCTGGCTTCATACTTGCTGACAACAGGAATGTCACTGTTTATTCTCAATTCGAAACGCATATCTTCCCTCTCCTTAAAAAGTGCGAGGGAGTATTCGTAATAGTTGTCACTGTCGGTCCTGAGTTGCAAAAGGCCTCCTTTGCGTAAAACCCTCATAGCTTCATCCAGAAAGCTCCTGCTTATTACCCGACGATGCGGTTTTTTGTCCCATGGTACTGGAAAATGGACGAAAATGGCATCCAGTCGGTTTGAGGGCAGCATCTCCATCAGCAGTCGCGCGTCATAATTTACCACCCATATATTTTTTAGATCATGAATATTTATATTTTTCAGAAGCTGATAGAGTGATGGCACATGTATCTCTACTCCTACAAAAAGTGTATCCCTCTCACGCGCAGCACGATGCAATATATGTCTCCCGCTGCCAAAACCTATCTCCACACAAACCTTATCGCAGGGAAACTTGACACTTTCAAAATCGCTCACACTTTTGAGATATTTCGACGCGATTGCCGGTTTTTTTGACCGGGAGTCGATATTGGAGTGTATGATATCCAGCCCTGTGTCTTCAACCAGTATCTTCAGCGCTTTTTTTATCAGTACGCTATCAACAGGTCTGGAGACCTTGTCGGATCTTATAAGACAGTAACCCTCTTTGCGAATCAATTCCAGGTAAAAACTCCTGCCATCAACATCTACCGCGATCATCTCTTTTTCGCTTCCTGAAGAAGTCGCCCTGTATTTGAAAATTTGGCTTTTCTCTATATATGGATCGAGCCTTTTGATATCAAATGCTCTGACTTTCAGATGGGGCAAGATTCAACCTCCTTCCGCTCTACTTTACCATTACCGAAACGGCTTGACTTGGTATGGTCTTGGCACCGTCAGCGCAGCGTCCTGTTACTCTGAATTCATATCTAACACCTTTCGCTACAGATGTATCAATATACTCTGGAGTGAGCCTGCCTTTGACCCTGGCAAGAAATTTCCATTCGCCTCCGGGTATCCTGCGTTCGATGATATACTCATACACTCTGGGATCGGGATGCGGTGTCCACAGTATCTTGACCGCACCGGAATCCGCAAGATAGGCCTTTACGAACCGAACAGCTGGAAAAGCTGGTGCTGTCTTGACCCTGACAATCTCGCCATGTGGCGACATATAGAGTACTCCGTATGTTTTGAATGTATAGAGATACTCTCTTCCGGGCTTGATCGTGGTATCGACATAGTGCGTGGCATATCTGTTGTCTATTGTCGCGATCTTGATATACTTCTGCTCGCTGCCTCC